>NZVF01000020.1 GCA_002698165.1 Planktomarina sp.
CTACGACCTATGGGGACATCTGATACTTTAAAGTCAGTTTAAAAACGATTTAATTATCTAATTCATCATTTTAAATTTTACTGAACTGATAATAATTGAATTAATGCAAACACCCATGCCACACCCGCGCTAACAGCTGTTAAAGCTACACCGGCACTACCAGCATCCTTTGCAGCTTTGGCTAGTGGATGCAGTCCAGGTGACAGTTGGTCAACTACCCTTTCAATCGCAGTGTTGAAGCACTCTGCAGCCAACACTAAAATACCAAGGCAAATAATTAACCCTTTAAAACCTGTTGAAATTGGTAAGCTTAAGCACAATAGGGCCGAGGCGATATTCATATAAACCCAGAAACGGAAGGAGTGTTCTTCCTGCCACGAAATAACTATTCCAGCGCTGGAATATTTACAGCGCCCTTTAAAACGTTGCCATTCACGAATTAGATTTGACATCATCTTCCAACTGCCGCTTTTACAGCTGCGATACGATCATTGTTTGGAGGGTGTGTTCCTAAAAATTTATTACTAGGGTCTGGAATGCGAGTGAAATACGCAGCACCCAGTACTGGGTCGAAGCCCGCATTCAATGTCATCTGTGCACCAAGTTGATCTGCTTCAAGTTCATAATTTTTGGAGTAATTGCGAGCACCTACTGCAGCTCCAATATCACTGGCCACAACCATAGATTTTTCTGACCCACCGAGGGCCGTCGCCAATACCTCAAACAAGGTTGCACCACCTGCTGCAGATTTTTTTTGATGTTCAAGATGCCCCAAAACATGGTGTGCCGCTTCGTGACCAATAACAAAGGCAATTTCATCAGAGTTCTGCATATCATCGATCAATCTTTTAGAGAAAAGAAGCAAAGGTCTGCCTGTTTCATCAATGGTTTGGAAGGCATTAGGTGGGCTATTAGGGTCCATATCAATCCAAATTACAAAATCACAGTTCATATCCCGTCGCTGCTTAGTACAAGTATCAACAATGACTGGCTTCATACTTTGGACCGCTTTATTAAATTTCTTTGGTAATTCATTAATGTCAATTACGGGCATACTTGAAGATTGTATGAAATTCGTTGCTGGTGCCTGAGGTGTCTGCCTCGAACAACCGATTACGATAAAGAATAGCCCTAAAAACATAATACGCATCGACGTCTCCATCGGAATATAAAATATCTTAACACGCAAAACAACGCATGCCAGCCCTTGGCTTGCCTAAATAAAAGAATTTGTTAGGCTTTCGTATATTTTATTGCTAAAAATTTAAGTACTCAAAAAATTAAATGATTGATGAAATGAATTATTAATCGACGTAATCTGTTTTAAGCATTATTAATTAATGCTACGGAGTGAAATTTCACTAGGGCTGAAAAAAACAAATGACCACAGGTTTTTATTGGGACGAACGTTGCTTCTGGTTTTCAGGTGGTAACTATGCATTTACTTTACCAGTTGGAGGTTTGGTGCAGCCCCTTGCGTCTGGTGGCATCCCGGAAAGCCCAGAAACCAAACGTCGCTTAAAAAACTTAATGGACGTAACAGGATTAACTCAAGAGCTTNATNCTCAAAATGCAGAGGANGCCAGTCAAGAGGCACTCTTACGTGTTCACACCCCAGATTATTTNCAAGNTTTTATGANTGCNTCANAAAAAAATGGGGGNGAATTGGGTCTTCGCGTNCCATTTGGTCATGGGGGCTATGANCAAGCNGCACTATCCGCTGGCTTAGCATGTCGAGCGATTTCTGATGTTGTGACAGGANGAGTTAGNAATGCTTATTCTTTGTCTCGACCNCCNGGCCATCACTGCTTACCNGACTTTCCTAATGGATTTTGTCTACTCGCTAATATAGCTGTTGCCGTAAAGTCNGTAAGGGCAAAACAACCAGATTTAAAAGTTGCTATCTTAGATTGGGATGTCCATCACGGTAACGGTACNGAAGCTATTTTCTTAGATGATCCAAAAACACTGACACTCTCAATACACCAAGAAAATAATTATCCACTNAATAGTGGTGAGGCAANTGTGCGAGGCGTAGACAANAGCAATGTAAATATTCCATTGCCACCAGGAGCAGGCCATTCAACTTACCTGAAAGTCATGGATGATATCGTCAANCCAAAGTTAGAAACCTTTAAGCCCGATTTGATTGTTGTCGCCTGCGGTTATGATGCGGCAGTAATCGATCCACTATCACGCATGATGGCGACTGCAGACACCTTTGCGGCCATGACGTCGTCAATTAGAGATATNGCCTCAGATTTTTGTGAAGGACGTCTAGTCTTAGTACATGAGGGTGGATATTCGGAGGTTTATGTGCCCTTTTGTGGCCATGCAACAATTAAAACTTTGGCGGCTAGCAAAATTAATGCNCCAGACCCTTTTTCTTCTACATTTAAAGCTCGCCAACCCTCACAACAATTTCAAAAATTTTTAGACTTGTGGGTAGATGAGCTTGCCCAATTTCATGCCAATTGATATCTTAAATTTATAGAATACATTCCAAGAGTTTTCATATGATGTGAATTTTAAATTAGTTTTGAGGCCTTGTTATTTTAGACAGTATGTATCACATCCCATCTCATGACAGATGCTTTAACTTTCTTAAAAACTCGCCGCTCTCGCCCAGCAAAAATTTTAACTGAGCCAGTTCCTGATGAAAATGCACTGAAAGAGCTTCTAACTATTGCTGCTCGTAGTCCNGACCACGGAAAATTAGAACCTTGGAGATTCATCGTTTTAGAACGNGCGGCACTTCTCAGATTGGCTATGTTAGCACGATCTCTCGCAGAGANGGCTGGACCAGACATTGTGGATGCAGATAAGGCCAGNCGCCAATATGAGAACGGTACGCTTGCAGTNGCAGTGGTAGAAAGCCCAAAAGAGTGCCACAAGTTTCCAGAANTTGAACAGACNTATTCAGCTGGGGCAGTTTGCCTTTCCNTATTAAACGGTGCGTTAGCAGCAGGCTGGGGAGCGAATTGGTTATCAGGATGGGCTTCACATCAGCTACAATTTTGTTCGGAGGGGCTTTCCCTTAAACCTCATGAGCGNATTGCTGGAATCATTCATATTGGNACGGGGCCTGGCANCATGCCNGACAGACCACGTCCNGATGTNTCNGCACTCACCGANTGGATCAAAAGTTAACCNGCNCTCNTTAANCATTTTAANAATNATAATGGCGNNGCGGTTAAACNCGNTGTTTTTAATAAGTTTCTTTGGAGACTTCTGGAGTAGACATTCTATTGAACCAATCAAAATCTCTTACTGAAAACAAGCCACTTAAAATACTGCCCGCCACAATTATCCAAACAATCACCGCTACTANGGTTGTGACCAAAAAGCGCTTTTTCATCTGNGGGTTTTCNGGACTTCCTGCATGTGTACCAGATTCTACTTTACCTAAATCCCCCTGAGTCTGAAGTCTTAAGGGTAAAANAATTAGGAGAACNAGAAACCATATAACTGCAAAGAGCACGATGGCCGATGTNATACCCATNCTTAGGTCTTTCCTTTTTTGATTAGACTTGTTCTAGCTCAATTAAGCAGCCATTAAAGTCTTTCGGGTGTAAAAAAAGTACTGGCTTGCCATGGGCGCCCGCTTTAGGTTCTCCTGTTCCTAAAACTCTTGCACCTTCCTCTATTAATTTATCCCGCGCAAACAAAATATCATCCACCTCATAACATATNTGATGAATGCCCCCAGAAGGGTTTTTATCTAGAAAGCCCGAAATNGGAGAATTCTTTCCAAGAGGGTGAAGTAATTCAATTTTAGTATTTGGAAGTTCGATAAAGACAACGGATACCCCATGTTCAGGCTCATGTTGGGGTTCGCCAACTATTGCACCAAATGTAGTAGAATATTGAGAAGCCGCTGTTTTGAGATCTGGTACGGCGATCGCAACGTGATTTAATCGTCCAATCATGTCAGTCCCTCATCTATCATTTATATTCTGAGCACCATTTTTTATTCACCCTGGATAACACGTAAGGAAAGTTCCCGCATTTGCTCATTAATTGGCTCTGAAGGTGCCGCCATCATCAGGTCCTCTGCGCGTTGGTTCATTGGAAACATAATTACTTCTCGGATATTAGCTTCATTTGCTAGAAGCATCACAATACGATCAATCCCAGCAGCACAGCCACCATGTGGTGGAGCGCCATATTGAAACGCATTAACCATGCCACCAAATCTTTTTTCAACTTCATCTCTTCCATAGCCCGCTATCTCAAAAGCTTTAAACATTATCTCTGGTCGGTGGTTTCTAATAGCGCCACTTAACAATTCGTAGCCATTACAGGCTAAGTCATATTGGTAACCCAATACTTTTAAGGGATCACCTTTCAACGCCTCCATCCCTCCCTGTGGCATCGAAAATGGATTATGCTCAAAATCTATATTACCCGTCTCATCATCTTTTTCATAAATAGGAAAATCTACAATCCATGCAAATGCAAATCTATCATGTTCCGTGATACCGAGTTCTTCACCAATTGCATTTCTGGCACGACCAGCCACCGCCTCAAACACTTTAGGTTTGCCTCCAAGGAAAAATGCAGCATCCCCAACCCCCAGACCTAATTGTTCGCGAATTGCTTCAGTCCGCTCCGGACCGATGTTTTTTGCTAAAGGCCCTGCTGCCTCCATACCTTCACCCTGATCCCGCCAGAAGATATAGCCCATACCGGGCAAACCCTCTTTTTGAGCAAATGCATTCATTCGATCACAGAATTTTCGGCTGCCTCCAGTGGGGGCTGGAATTGCCCTAATTTCCGTACCCACTTGCTCAAGCAACTTAGCAAAAATGGCAAATCCTGAACCTTTAAAATGGCTAGAAACCGTTTGCATTTTTATTGGGTTACGCAAGTCAGGTTTGTCACTGCCGTACCATAGAGCCGCGTCACGATAGCTAATCTGTTGCCAGCTTTCATCAACTTTCTGGCCGCCACCAAACTCCTCAAAAATACCGGTAATTACGGGTTGAATAGTATCAAAAATATCCTGCTGCTCAACAAATGACATTTCTAAGTCCAGCTGATAGAAGTCAGTCGGGGAACGGTCAGCACGAGGATCTTCATCGCGAAAGCACGGTGCAATCTGAAAATATTTATCGTAACCAGATACCATTATTAATTGCTTAAATTGCTGTGGCGCTTGAGGAAGGGCGTAAAATTTACCTGGATGCAGTCTAGATGGTACTAAAAAGTCTCGTGCACCTTCTGGACTCGAAGAAGTAATAATTGGGGTTTGAAATTCCCTAAACCCTCGATCCCACATACGCTTGCGGATTGATGCAATCACATCAGAGCGCAGTTTCATATTTTTTTGTAACTTTTCACGCCGCAAATCTAAATAACGATATTTCAAACGTGTTTCTTCAGGATATTCTTGGTCTCCAAAAACCATAAGCGGTAGTTCTTCTGCAGAACCTAGGACTTCAAGATCTTTTATAAAAACTTCAATTTTTCCAGTTGAAATTTTTGTATTTACGAGAGCAGCTTCACGGGCTTTAACGGTACCATCAATGCGGATACACCATTCACTTCTTACCTTTTCAACTTCATTAAATACCGGGCTGTCAGGGTCGCAAAGGACCTGGGTCATCCCATAGTGATCGCGCAAATCTATAAACAGCACACCACCATGATCTCGTACCCGATGCACCCACCCAGAAAGGCGAATATTGTCACCAACATTCTTTTCAGTCAAATCAGCACAAGTGTGGCTCCGGTAGGCATGCATATTCTGGCTCCTTAAAGCATTCGCGCTGATACAGCCCGGCAGAGAGATAAAGTCAAGCCAATCTGCATTTTTCTTAGTTTTAAAACTTAAAATGAGGTACTTGCGCCTAAAGCCGCGTANCATATAAGGCAGATCAGGTTGCTCANCGCTGATAAAGGATATTTTCATGCCAAAGAGGACTGATATTAAATCCATAATGATTATCGGAGCAGGCCCAATTATTATTGGTCAAGCATGCGAGTTTGATTATTCTGGGGCACAGGCGTGTAAAGCGCTCAAAGAAGAAGGATATCGAGTTGTACTAGTGAACTCAAATCCTGCNACAATAATGACTGACCCTGAAATGGCAGATGCCACTTACATAGAGCCAATAACGCCAGAAACCGTTGCAAAAATTATCGAAACCGAACTCCCAGATGCGCTATTACCCACAATGGGTGGGCAGACTGGACTAAACGTATCACTAGCACTGGAAGAGATGGGAGTATTAAATAAATTTAACGTTGAAATGATTGGGGCTAAGCGACCTGCAATTGAGATGGCCGAAGATCGGAAGCTGTTTCGTGATGCAATGAATAGAATAGGGTTAGAAAATCCTCGTGCTACTATTGCTCAGAATATGGATGACTGCCTNGTGGCACTAGATGATATTGGCCTACCTGCTATTATAAGGCCAGCGTTTACGCTTGGTGGAACGGGCGGGGGCGTAGCATACAATCGTGAAGATTATGAACANTTCTGCAAAACTGGTTTAGATGCTTCACCAGTAAACCAAATTCTAATTGATGAAAGTCTTTTGGGCTGGAAAGAATACGAAATGGAAGTTGTCCGTGACAGNGCAGACAACGCCATAATTATTTGCTCAATTGAGAATATTGATCCCATGGGTGTNCACACTGGTGACAGCATCACTGTGGCCCCAGCCCTGACATTAACTGACAAAGAATATCAAATTATGCGCAATGCCAGTATTGCTGTTTTGCGAGAAATTGGTGTTGAAACTGGTGGGTCAAACGTACAATGGGCTGTAAACCCAGAAGACGGACGCATGGTCNTAATTGAGATGAACCCCAGGGTGTCTCGGTCTTCGGCTTTAGCATCAAAAGCTACTGGCTTTCCAATAGCAAAAATTGCTGCAAAATTAGCAGTTGGTTATACCCTTGACGAATTAGACAATGATATAACCAAAGTNACGCCCGCCAGCTTTGAGCCATCAATAGATTATGTCGTTACTAAAATTCCACGNTTTGCATTTGAAAAATTTTCAGGATCACCCCCCANTCTTTCAACTGCAATGAAATCTGTTGGAGAAGTCATGGCTATTGGCCGCAGCTTTCAGGAATCTGTGCAAAAAGCTCTATGCTCAATGGAGACCGGATTAACCGGTTTTGATGAGGTTATTATTGAGGGAATGCCGACTGATGATGAAGTAAAACTGGAGGATGGAATTTTACTTGGGANCACCCCAGAAATACAAACAATGATTGACAAAGCAATGACTCGCGAACTTGCTACTCANTCTCCAGACCGCATACGCGTCATTGCACACTCAATGCGTTTTGGCTTTTCAGATGTTGAAATTTTTGAAATNACAAAATTTGATCCATGGTTTTTGGCCCAGATCNGGGAAATCATAGAAACTGAACACGCTATCAAATCAAANGGCATTCCCCAAGATGAATTTGGTATGCGTAATCTAAAAGCAATGGGTTTCTCAGATGNGCGATTAGCAATTTTAACCAACACTACTGAGACAGATATCCGCAATAAGAGACATNATCTTGGGATTTTAGCTGTGTTTAAACGTATCGACACCTGTGCGGCAGAATTCGAAGCCCAAACGCCCTACATGTATTCTACATATGAAGCTCCAGCGATGGGTTTCAGTGAGTGTGAGGCGCGATCATCCAACCGAAAGAAAGTATTAATACTCGGTGGTGGTCCAAACAGAATTGGGCAAGGTATTGAGTTTGACTATTGCTGCTGTCATGCATGCTACTCACTTAGTGAACAAGANTANGAAACCATAATGGTCAATTGTAACCCTGAAACAGTTAGCACCGATTATGACACGTCAGATCGCCTCTACTTCGAACCTTTAACTTATGAACGTGTAATGGAGATCATACGAGTCGAGCAAGAAAATGGNACCTTGCATGGTGTTATTGTTCAATTTGGNGGTCAAACTCCGTTAAAATTAGCCAAATCTTTAGAACAGGCCGGCGTACCTATCCTTGGAACTAGTCCAGATGCGATCGATCTAGCTGAAGACCGAGAACGCTTTCAGNCGCTCGTTAATAAACTCAGTCTNAAGCAACCTAAAAATGGCCTNGCNCANTCNAGCGAAGAAGCGTTGCAAATTGCCTCTAAAATAGGTTTTCCACTGGTAATCCGTCCCTCTTATGTGCTTGGCGGAAGGGCAATGGAAATTGTACAAGACCAATCCAACCTCGAGCGCTACATTTCGGAGGCTGTGGTTGTTTCTGGCGATAGCCCAGTATTGCTGGACAGTTATTTATCTGGCGCAGTAGAGGTTGACGTGGATGCGCTTTGTGANGGAACTTCAGTGCACATAGCTGGCATAATGCAACACATTGAAGAGGCTGGTGTTCACTCCGGTGATAGCGCCTGCTCCNTGCCACCNTACTCACTGACANAAGANACAATTNTTGAATTAAAGCGTCAAACAGAAGCTCTGGCNCTNAAATTAAATGTTATTGGCCTAATGAATGTACAATTTGCAATCAAAGATGATGAGATCTATCTTATCGAAGTAAACCCNCGGGCAAGCCGTACGGTTCCATTTGTTGCCAAGGCGGTGCGCAGCCCAATCGCCGCTATCGCAGCTCGCATAATGGCAGGGGAAACGTTAGAAAAATTCACTCTAATTGATCCTGCAAAAATCAAAGGCTTTGCCGTCAAAGAAGCAGTATTACCTTTTGCAAGGTTTCCAGGTGTGGACACTCTTCTCGGTCCCGAAATGCGGTCAACAGGCGAAGTTATGGGCTTTGATAGTAAATTTCACCGTGCTTTTTATAAGGCACAATTAGGGGCTGGAACTGAATTACCAGCCTCAGGGAATGTATTTTTATCTATCAAGAACGAAGATAAAGGGGCAATGTTTTTGGAAGCAGTCTCGTGCCTATTAGAAATGGGTTTTACACTTACCGCGACAAGAGGAACCGCTGCATTCCTTGCTAAATCAGGGATTAAAAGNGTATTAGTAAATAAAGTCTACGAAGGTCGCCCAAATATTGTTGATCAAATCAAGGATGGCGATATTACTTTAATTTTCAATACTACTGCTGGCGCACAAGCAGTGGAAGATAGCCGCAGCATGCGCGCATCAGCTTTAATGGATAAAATTCCTTATTTTACCACCCTTGCTGCCAGTCACGCTGCAGCCTTTGCTATTAAAGCAAACGCAGAGGGAGACGTTGGCGTAAAAGCTCTTCAAGGGTAAAAGANAATTAATAAAANTGTCCATNAATCATTGTTCTCAAATGCTATTTTTAGAAAAAATAGAACACATNANAATNATCCTNTAATTCANGATGCNGCCTCTTGCATCAANNGTTCTCCCGGGGCANACAANCTNCATGGCNAAGCTTTATTTTAATTACTCTACAATGAACGCGGGAAAATCGACTTCGTTATTGCAAGCATCACATAATTACCGTGAACGAGGAATGCAGACTTACTTGATGACAGCCAAAATGGACACACGGGCCGGCAAAGGAAAAATTGCCTCANGGATTGGTATTGAAGAAAACTCTGACACNTTCAGTCCNCAAGAAGANTTGTTTGAGAANATAAANANTAAACTTAAAAAGGANNANATTTCCTGTATTTTNTTNGATGAAGCACAGTTTCTTACGAAAGATCANGTNTGGGCNCTCGCTNGNGCNGTNGACGATCTTGGTGTGCCTATCATGTGTTANGGACTGCGTGTTGATTTTATGGGCGAATTGTTTCCAGGTTCAGCGGCACTCTTAGCACTTGCAGATGAAATGCGCGAAATACGCACCATTTGCCATTGCGGGAAGAAGGCTACGATGGTTGTGCGATTAGATAGTNCAGGCAAGGCCATGACCGCTGGAGATCAGGTTCAAATAGGTGGAAATGAAACCTACCTTTCCTTGTGTAGAAAACATTACCGCGAGGCCATACAGGATAACACAATTTCAGAACTGCCGATGTAGATATGATCTAAAAGTAGTTTAAATGTGCTCATAAAAAACTAAGGATGCGACAAAAGCCATTTACAAAAAATTGATATTAAACTCTAAAAAAATAATTAATTAACGCTTGCCATAATATAATCCAACTACATGTTCAGCTTCTGCAAAGAAAAGCCAGCGTTGCACAAAAGTTCCAACCATATGGAGTATGAGAGCTACAAAAACCACTGGGATTGCACTCGAAATTATCAACAAACCTATCGGCATTAGGATCATTGTACTAAACGAGATGACACGCAGCTTTAAGGCGTGTTTGCGACCTACTATGTGTACCATTTCTTTAAGTAAATAATTATTGCCAGTATGTGGTGGCTCAAAAGCCCGGACTTTGCCACGGGATCCAAGACCTGTAGCTGTTCCGATATCAGTTCCGCTCTGTTGAAAACGTCTATCGCCGAGGCGCCAAGCTAAAAGCTGTACACCGCCAGCAAGGCAAAGCAAGAGAAGCCCAGCTAAAATCTGAAAAGCCAGCAGCGCACCTCCACCCAAAGACAAGAGAAGAAACAATATTGGTGTCGTCCAGTGGTTCCACCTGGGTACTGTTTTCAACTGCGCATAAATCATTGATGTTGCTAGTATAGTCAATATTGCAAGAAAGGCACCAATATAGCCGAGTGGCTGCCAGCCCACATTGAAGAAGATTGACCCAATCGCAAATAAACCCAACACTGCCATTGCCAGAACAGACAAACAGCCCTCACGACTAAGCCAACTACTGCGCCATTGCGAAAATGCTTTTAAAAATCGTTGTGGATTTCCTAAATGAAAAGTGGAAGCTAAAAGACCCCCACCAGCCAGCACAAAGCCAGCAGCATAATAGAAAAATGCTTCCCACCCAAATACATTAGGAAAGCCCAAACCAAGCCAAGTCAACAGGCCAAAGCCAAGGCCAGAAGCTACCGTAAAAATGATTACAGAACCAGCAGGATGCATCAGATTTTCTCCAACGTTTTATCAAGCCAACTCAGGAACCCTTTTTGAGTTTTAGCCACTGGTTCCAAATAGGGTGCCAAAATATCAACCTCAGGAGCTACGTCTTTTGGCCGNGGTGGTAAGTATTTATTNACTGGTTTNGTGCCCAATTCTGGCATCAAATCCATACCATCCCGTTCAGCAACTANCTTAGAAACTTCNGAGCTNNCATCACCTAANTCACCAAANTGGCGAGCACCCGACGGGCAAGTACGCACACAAGATGGGACACGATCTTCCTCGGGCAAATTTTCATTATAAATCCGGTCTACACACAGTGTACATTTCTTCATTACGCCAGCCGCCTGGTCCATTTCACGAGCGCCATAAGGACACGCCCAAGCACAAAGACCACAACCGATACAAGCATCTTCATTGACTAATACAATACCATCTTCCTGACGCTTATAACTGGCACCAGTTGGGCAGACGGTAACACAAGGTGCATCATCGCAGTGCAAACAAGATTTTGGAAAGTGAATAAGCTGAGCCGCACCCTCGTCCGGCTGCACCTCATAGCTGTGAACCCTGTTTAAAAAGGTTCCAGAGGGATCAGCACCATAAACATCTTGATCCGATAAGGGAACTCCATAGTTTTCTGTATTCCAACCTTTACAAGATACAACGCAGGCATGACAGCCAACACAGGTATCCAAGTCAATTACCAGACCCAGTTTCTTTTCGGTTGATTGCGGCAATGAGGTCATAAAGGCTCCATCAAATTTGCAAAACAAACATTAGCAAAAGAAGCAAGATTCAAATTGAATTTTTCAGCCTCCTCCCAAAAAGGCGAGTGACCCGATTGTTTAAAAGTCTGCCGTTTGCTGTTAGGAAAATGTTTAAGAATTTGCTCTCCCATATCTGATGGAGCGAGCCGTTCATGATCACCCCAGGCCACCCAACATGGTTTTTTCGTACGCTCCGCCACAGCTCTACGATCTTCCTGACGAAGCCGGGATGCCATTCTTACCTTCGGAGGCACCAGCATATTATAACCAACAGCTTTGGCTTTAATTTCAGCGTCAGGTTTTTGGTGAAAACAAGCATCCACAAAAGCCGACACAGCTGCAAGGTTTTCAGATAGGTTTTCTGAATACATGCCCATAGCTTTAGTAACAGGATCGTTACGAACTTGCGCCGCAGCTGGTGGTAAATGCTGTCCTGTAGTAATTGATGAACCAATCAGGCCAACACCTGCCACGGCCGCATCACCGAAATGTTCGAGGTAATCCATCACAACCCAGCCACCCATAGACCATCCCACTAAAAGAGGATGTCTTAACTTGAGGTCCTGGATAATCGCATGAATATCTTCCGCCCATGGACGACTTGAATTGTAGCATTTGGCATCCAAAGGTTTGTCAGACTGACCGTGACCACGCAAATCTGGCAGAATAATACGGAACTGATCGGCTAATTTCGTTTGCCGATCAAAAGCCAAACGACACTGAGACCAGCCATGTAGTAAGATAATAGAACGATCGTTCTCAGAGCCAATATCGCTTACATGTAGACTTACACCATTATAGCCATTTACCTGATGTGTTCGACTCATTAACCAACTTTCCATTCTAAATTTTTTGGTCCCTGCCCTACTGGAGATTTAATAGGTGGTAAATTAGGCAAGCATTCATTCGGTGGTTCACACGGTTCAATTTTTACTCGAAGGTCAAACCAAGCAGCTTGCCCAGTGACCGGATCAGAATTTGACCATCGCAGACCATCCCCTTTCTCCGGCATCAATTCATGGATCAGATGATTTAAAAGAAAACCTTTACTGGCCTCTGGGGCTTTTTCATCGAGCGCCCAAGCACCTTTGCGTTTGCCAATCGCATTCCATGTCCAAACAGTATTTTCATTCAAAGCTGCCATATGAGCTACCGGTACAACTATCATACCATGTGTAGAAGTAACCCTAGCCCAATCACCTTCGCTAAAGTCATTACTCTCCCAGATCTTAGTTGGTACAAACAGCGGGTTTTGTCCATGAATCTGACGAAGCCATGCATTTTGGGTGCCCCAACTATGGTACATTGCCATTGGACGCTGCGTTAATGCATGGACGTTAAACTCAGAAGTATCGACATTTTCATCTTCAAAAGGAGCATACCAGATCGGGAGCGGATCTAAGGTTTTTTTGATTCTTTGCCGAAGATGATTTGGTGGCTGACGGTCACCATGGCCTTCAGCAGCGAGTTGGAATCTTCGCATCGGCTCAGAATAAATATCAAAAAGATAAGACTGTGGTGCATCATAAATACCAATTTTCACAGCCCAATCTTGATAAGCGGCATTCCATGGTTTGTAAAAGTCTGCGCCATCTGGCACATGGATTTCATAAAAACCACCATTATCAATATAAGACTGCATTTGATCAGGGTTTGGCTCGCCACGACCTTCTTCAAGACCATTCTTACCCCGAAATCCAATCAGTGGACCAACACCAGGCCTACGTTCATGGTTCACAATGTAGTCAGCATAATCTGCATATTTAGCCGTACCATCTTCATTAACGAACCCTTTCAAACCCATCCTTGCACCTAAATCCACCAGTACAGATTGAAAGCCTCGCACATCGCGCTCTGGCTCCACAACAGGCCAGCGAATACTGTCCGCTGCACCATTTGCCTCACAAATCGGGCGATCTAGAAGTGAGATACAATCGTGGCGTTCCAGATAAGTAGTATCCGGCAAAATCAAATCTGCATAAGCCACCATTTCAGATGAATATGCGTCAGAATAGATTATCTTTGGAATAACGTAATCACCATTCTTATCTTTATCAGTCAGCATTTTCATTACGCCGTCCGTATTCATTGAACTATTCCAGCTCATATTTGCCATATACATGAATAGAACATCAATCTTGTATGGATCACCGGCATAAGCGTTAGAAATTACCATATGCATTAAGCCATGTGCGGACATTGGGTTTTCCCACGTATAGGCTTTATCAATCCGAGCCGGGCTTCCATCTTCTTTTAGACAAAGATCATCGGGCCCTTGAACGTAGCCCAGATGTGGACCGTCCAAAGCTGCTCCGGGGGTCACTTTGCAATGCGGCTTCGGATGCGCTGAGACCGGTTTTGGATAAGGAGGTTTGAATCTAAACCCACCAGGGACTTCGACACTACCTAAAATAATTTGTAAAAGATGCAGGCTTCGGCAAGTCTGAAAACCATTGGAATGGGCCGACACACCACGCATTGCATGAAAAGAAACTGGACGACCTATCATTTTTTTGTGTTTATTGCCGCGAAAATCAGTCCAAGGTTGATCCAACTCAAAAGACTCGTCAAAAGCAACCCTAGCTAATTCAGCTGCAATCGCACGAATACGCTCTGCGGGAATACCACAACGCTCAGCCACATTTTCTGGTGCGTAGTCTTCCGACATATAGCGCTCTGCCAAGTGCTGAAATACAGTCCTATGACCTTTATATGTGGCTGCTAAATCTGGGATAATACCTTTTTTATCAAAAGCTGCGGGTTTGCCAGTATTCCTATCGATTACCAGTAATTTTCCATCATCACCACGCAAGAGCAANCCTTTCGAGGGGCCCTCGGTGCTATCAACTAAGGCTGGAGCGTTGGTTAGTTGTGCAAGNTAATTCANATCAACTTTACCAGCTTTTATCAAAAGATGGACCATTGACAAGATAAACAAACCATCTGTGCCAGGCGTGATGCCGACCCATTCGTCCGCTATTGCATTATATCCTGACCGAATTGGATTGACACCGATCACTTTGGCACCGCGCTCTTTTAGCTTGCCCAACCCCATTTTAATTGGGTTGCTATCATGATCTTCAGCCACACCAAAAAGCATAAATAATTTTGTACGATCCCAATCTGGCTGTCCAAACTCCCAAAAAGCACCTCCCATTGTATAAATACCACCCGCAGCCATGTTGACCGAACAAAACCCACCGTGTGCTGCGTAATTAGGAGTACCAAACCCTTGTGCCCAGAAGGATGTAAAACTTTGTGATTGGTCNCGTCCAGTAAAGAATGCCAGCTTCTCAGGGTTCTTTTTATGGACTGGTTCAAGCCAATCCTGCGCCAGTTGAAGTGCCTCACTCCAAGATATTTCTTCAAACTCCCCCGAACCACGTTCTCCAACACGCTTGAGCGGGGCTCGAAGTCTTGAAGGTGCATTTACTTGCATAATACCAGCTGAACCCTTGGCACAGAGAACACCTTTATTAACAGGATGATCGCGATTGCCTTCAATATAAGCAACCTTGCCACCCTTCATATGTACATTAATTCCGCAACGGCAGGCACACATATAGCAAGTGGTTTTCCTAATCTCATCACTTACGTGAGGCGACATATTCAATTTTGGTTGTTCAAATCCCATNAAAGGAGCCCCTTATTATCTTTCTTGGCCGTTTTGCTGAACTACTTGAGCCACCGTAACAGAAATCATGTCAATAATATCGCTAGAAGTACATCCACGTGAAAGGTCATTTGCAGGTTTTGCNAGCCCCTGCAAGATAGGACCAATTGCTTTTGCCCCACCAAATCTTTGTGCTATTTTATAGCCAATATTACCTGCATCAAGGTTAGGGAAAACAAATACATTCGCTTGACCAGCTACANTAGACCTTGGAGCCTTTGACGTCGCAACAGACGNTACCATTGCGGCATCAAATTGTAACTCCCCATCAACATTAAGGTCTGGCCGAAGGTTACGAATTAAATTTGTGGCCTCAGCTACTTTTGTCACGTGCGGATGCTTTGCGCTTCCCAATGTCGAAAAAGAGAGCATAGCAATTTTTGGATCAATCCCAGTCAAACTCTTCATTGATCCAGCCGAAGAAATTGCAATATCAGCAAGCTCCTGTGCATCTGGGTCAATTACCAAGCCACAATCAGCAAAAATATTAACCTGGCTGGGCAAATCTACACGGTCTTTAAATATTATAAAAAAGAACGAAGATAATATTTTTGTTCCCGTCGCCGTTCCAATCACTCTAAGGGCTGCGCGAACAATATCAGGTGTCGAATAAACAGCACCACCAATCGTACCATCTGCATCACCCGCATCGACCATCGCTGCGGCAAAAAAATTAGGTTTCATCAGCTCGTCAATAGCTTTGTCAGCCGTCATCCCCTTAGATGCCCTTTTTTTCAGGTAGTTCCTGACATAACCATCCATTCGTGAACTGTTGGACGGATCTTCAATTATGACGTCATCAATAACATCGAAGGGCCTCAAAGCTTTGCGCACTGCCGCCCTAGGACCCACACAAATCATTTTCGCTAAATTAGAGTTTGACGCTAAAGCAGCTGCTTTTGCTACTCTTGGGTCTTGACCTTCACTTAATACGATTGTCGGCCTAACACCCGATTTGACGGCAAGTAATTCATGAAATGCCGTCACTCTTAGACCCCTTATTCAGCAGCCATATCTGCGGCAGCTACGCCAGCAACTTGCACTGGTTTTTTCATCGCGTCACGTCGGAAAGGTTCACCGAGCTCTTGATTTAACATTACTTCAATTAGCGTTGTTTTATTATTTTCCATCTGATCCTTGATAGCTTGGTTCAAAACAGCTGTGAGCTCATCCATAGACTTAACCTGAACACCATTCAGGCCACAAGCCTTTGCAATACCAGCATAGGATACTTTCGTATCTAGTTCAGTTCCCACAAAGTTGTCGTCAAACCATAATGTTGAATTACGCTTTTCCGCACCCCACTGATAATTGCGAAATACTATTTGCGTTATTGCTGGCCATTCATCTCGTCCAATAGCCGTAAGCTCATTGACAGAAATCCCGAATGCTCCATCTCCTGCAAAGCCTACAACAGGTACGTCAGGTTGACCAATTTTGGCTCCAACTATGGAAGGCAACCCATAGCCACATGGTCCAAACAAACCTGGTGCAAGATATTTCCTACCTTCATCAAATGACGGATATGCATTTCCAATAGCACAATTGTTACCGATATCAGATGAAATAATTGCATCTCTTGGCAACGCTGATTGAATAGCCCGCCAGGCCATTCGAGGCGACATCCAATCAGGTTTATCGGCCCGCGCACGCTGGTTCCAAGTCGTACCAGGATCATCATCCTCGTGGTCCATTGAAGTTAACTCTTGCGCCCAAGATGATTTTGTTTTGGCTATCGTGTTTTTCCGATCCGTCCGTCCTGCATCACCCGCGGTAGCTGATAGTTTCGCCAAAATTCCTTGCGTCACTTTTTTGGCATCACCAATAATTCCAACGGTGACTGGTTTAGTAAGACCAATGCGATCCGGATTGATATCAACTTGAATAATTTTGGCACTGGTAGGCCAATAGTCGATCCCATATCCCGGCAATGTTGAAAACGGGTTGAGACGCGTGCCCAATGCCAAAACGACATCAGCTTTCGATATCAACTCCATGCCTGCCTTTGAACCATTGTAACCCAACGGCCCTGCAAAAAGTGGATGTGAACCAGGAAAAGCATCATTATGTTGATAACCGACACAAACTGGAGCATCTAGGCGCTCTGCTAATGCTGCAACATCATCAAAAGCTTCGGATAAAACTACACCGGCACCATTTAAAATTACTGGGAAATTTGCATTTGAAATTAGTTCAGCAGCTTCCTTAACAGCACTTTCGCCCCCCTGTGGTCGCTCAAACTCAACAATCTTAGGAAGTTCTATATCCACAACTTGTGTCCACATGTCTCGAGGGATGTTAATCTGAGCTGGGGCGGACGCGCGATGAGCTTGCATGATCACTCGGTTTAATACTTCAGCAACTCTGCTTGGATCACGAACTTCTTCTTGATACGCAACCATATCTTCGAACAATTTCATTTGTTCAACCTCTTGGAAACCACCCTGACCAATCGTTTTATTTGCCGCTTGAGGTGTTACCAATAGCAAAGGCGTATGGTTCCAATAAGCAGTTTTCACAGCCGTTACGAAATTAGTTATTCCGGGACCATTTTGCGCAATCATCATCGACATTTCGCCAGTAGCTCGCGTGTACCCATCGGCCATCATGCCGGCTGAACCCTCATGGGCACAATCCCAAAACATAATCCCAGCTTTAGGAAAAATATCAGAAATTGGCATCATCGCGGAACCAATAATACCAAATGCATGTCGAATACCATGCAGTTGTAGGGTTTTTACAAATGCCTCTTCTGTAGTCATTTTCATGGCGATGGCTCCTTAAAAGTAAAATAAAGCTGTTAGAATCTAATTATCCTTTAACTATCTCTATAATGGAACATAGCCAATGGCAGATTTAGGACCAGTTATGACCCTATGTTAATGCCACTTTTAAATTAGATATAATTTTATCCAAAAAAACCTGTGAATGTAGTTTCTATTATTCACATGCTTGAGATAGAATACATACAAGACTACGATCCTTGATATAATTATAGTATTGGAGCCCGTCCATGGCCAATTATAAGTTCGATACTCTTTCGCTGCATGCCGGTCAAAGCCCTGATGCACGCTTTGGGAGCCGTGCAGTACCAATACACCAAACCACTAGTTATGTATTTGAAAGTACAGAGCACGCAGCTGCATTATACAACATGGAGCTCGGTGGTAACGTCTATACACGCCTGACCAATCCAACCGTGGCAGTTCTTGAACAACGTTTAGCGGCCCTAGATACTGGAGTCGCTGCAATTGCCACTGCGTCTGGAATGTCAGCTTTATTTGTTACCGTATTAGCCTTGTGCTCAGCCGGTGATCATATTGTTGCGTCATCTAAAATGTATGGGGCAAATACAAACCTATTTGAACATACTTTAAAGCGTTACGGCATTGAAACAACTTTCGTAGCACCAAACGATCCGAGCGCTATTGCTGGGGCAATACGCCCAAATTCAAAGATGGTTTTTGGTGAGATTATCGGAAACCCGGGTATGGACATAATGGACGTATCTGCCGTTGCTGAAGTAACCAAAGCTGCCGGAATTCCCTTAATAATTGATGCTACTTTTAACACCCCTTGGATGATAAAACCAATTGAATTGGGTGCGAACGTGCTAATCCACTCACTTACTAAATGGATGGGTGGTCACGGTGTCGCGTTGGGAGGAGCAGTGATTGATGGAGGAAATTTTGATTGGGGTCAAAACGATAAGTTTCCTACTTTAACAAAACCACATTTTGGATACCAAGGCGCAGTATTATGGGAAGAGTTTGGCCCAGCCGCTTTGTCAGTCAGGATAAGATCAGAAGGCATGATGAACGTTGGTCCCTGCATGTCACCTCAAAATGCCTTCTATATTTTACAAGGTCTCGAAACTCTTGGGTTGCGAATGGAAAAACATATGTCCAATACCGCTGCCGTGTTAGACTTTCTTGTAAATCATGATCAAATCGCTTGGGTTAAACATCCAAGCTTGTCAGATCATCCCGACCATGAAGTCGCAATGCGTTTAATGCCAAAGGGACAAGGCTCAATAATTGCCTGTGGAATCGTAGGCGGACGAGAGGCCGGTCGTGCGTTCATAGAAAATGTAAAGCTCGCAAGCCACTTAGCAAATGTTGGTGATGCAAAAACTCTTGTGATCCATCCTGGCTCAACGACACACTCCCACTTATCAGAAGACGCAATGCGTACGTCTGGGTTAACTGATGATTTGATTCGAATATCAGTTGGACTTGAGGATATTAAAGATATTAAAAATGACTTCAAACACGCTTTGCGCGCAGCCAGTAAAATTGTTGCCCCACAGGGGGGCACTGTATGAAAATCAACGTTAGAAATGAAGAAGTCTTTGCCTCAACAGGTGGCAGAAATTTTGATCCATCAGGAAATGTAGTGCTATTTATTCATGGATCTGGTCAATCCCAACTGGGGTTTATGCTTCAACATCGTTTTTTTGCAAATCGTGGATTCCAGTGTGTAACTCCAGATATGCCAGGACACGGCCTATCAAAAGGCCAACCGTTAGAAACAATTGAAGATATGGCACATTGGTACGCAGAATTTATGCAAACTGCGGGTATCAAGAACGCCTCTTTGGTCGGCCATTCTATGGGTGGCTTAATTGAATTGGAATTAGCAAGCCAATATCAAAATCTGGTATCAAAAGCTGCGTTCATAAGCACAGCACTCGCCATACCCATAAATGAAGCCCTACTGGATCTTGCAAAAAACGATCAACGTGGCGCGATTGCTGCGATGATGGACTGGGGACACGGACCAGCAGGCCATATTCATGATCACTCCGTACCAGGCACTTCTCACATGAACTACGGAAGCCAACTGATGGCTAACAACGCAGCGGGTGCACTTTATGCGGATCTTGTAGCATGCAACTTGTATAAAAGTGGGCCTATTGCCGCTGAGTCAATAAAATGTCCAACGCTCACAATCGTATGCGGTCAAGATCGCATGACGCCCCGTAAAACTGGATTAAAACTAAACGAGGCGATAGGCGGCGAACTTGTAGAGATTACCCAGTCAGGCCATATGTCTATCACTGAGCAACCATTTGAGGTTAACAAAGCTCTCAAGGCATTTTTATAAAAACGAAAGTAAGAAATGACATTTAACCGCATAGCAGTTATCGGCGCAGGAACCATGGGTTCGGGCATTGCAGGACAAATCGCCAATGCGGGCCATAAAGTGTTATTATTGGATCTCACCAGCGAAGCTACCGATTATGCATTACAACGCCTACAAAAATCTGAACCAGCTCCATTACATCAACGAAGCAATATCGATTTAATTGAAACAGGCACTATTGACGATGAATTTGACAAATTAGCGCAATGTGACTGGATCGTTGAAGCAGTTGTTGAAAGATTAGATATCAAAAGAGATCTCTACAAACGTTTAGATTCCATAATTAACGCTGATTGCATTGTAACTTCGAATACATCGACAATTCCCATTAGTTTATTGGTGGCAGAAATGCCTTCCAACTTTCAGGCACGGTTTGCAATTACACATTACTTTAATCCGGTACGCTACATGAGACTTTTAGAACTTGTGCGCGGTGAAAAAACACGACCCGATGTAATAGAGAAGCTTTCTAATTTTAACGATGAAGTTTTGGGAAAAGGGGTTGTACCCTGCAATGACACCCCAGGGTTTTTGGGTAATAGGGTTGGTGTATTTGCTCTTCAGGTTGGCATGGATGAAGCATTCAAGCAGGGCTTGAGTATTGAGGACGCAGACGCTCTAATGGGTCGGCCAATGGGTATCCCCAAAACTGGTGTCTTTGGTCTCTACGACATGATTGGCGTCGATTTAATGTCAGACGTAGTGGACACCCTCGGAGACATACTTCCAGAGCAGGATGTGTTTCACGCGGTAGGTCGCTCTAACAACCCTGCAAATAGCCTAATAAATACAATGATAGAACAGGGTTTCACTGGATTAAAGTCAGGCAAAGGGGGGTTCTACCGAGAGACTAATGCGATTGACCTAAGATCAGGAGACATGCGACCGCGCGACTTAACCCTTCCAGCGATGGCTCAGGCCGCAGCTTTGGCGCAGCAAGAAGGTCACGAAACTCTCCATTTAATGATAGAAGGCAAAGGTCCACATGCACATTTTTGCCGAAATTTTTTAGGACGGGTTTTGTCTTATGCTGCAGCTTTAATACCAAAAGTAACAGTGACACCCCAAGACATAGATGACGCTATGAAAATGGGTTTTAATTGGATTCGTGGACCCTTTGAAATGATTGATGCTCTCGGGGCGGATATTGTAATTGAACTTGCGCGTGAGGCTGAGTGTGAAATCCCAATGGCATTGACCAAATCAGTAGAATTGGGCTCTTTTTACGTTGTAGAGAGTGGCATTTTAAAAGTTCGTAACTTCAGTGAAAAAACTGAATTAAAACCAGTTAAACTCCCCTTTGGTACACAACGCTTCAGTTTAACTCGCCAGACCTTATCACCAATCGCTACCAATCGCGCAGCCAGTCTCTGGGTTTTGCCTGGGAATTTACGACTTGTTGAATTCCATTCCAAAGCCAATGCCCTTACCGCAGAAAGCATGCAAATCGTAAAGCAAGCAGCGAAAGACCACGGTACAGGCATCCTGATTCACAACGATGCACAACACTTCAGCGCAGGCGTCGACCTAAATCGCTTTGCTGATTTCATAGAACGCAAAGCATGGGCAGAAATGGATTCGTTTTTAAACGATTTCCAACAGGCCGTTGCGGCATTGAAATATGCACCTGTCCCAGTCGTTGGCGCCCCATCAGGTCTGTCTTTAGGTGGTGGCTTTGAAGTTCTTTTGCATTGTGACTGTTTACTTACTCATGCAAATTCTGTTTTGGGACTAGTCGAGTCCGGTGTTGGGGTTGTTCCAGGCGGTGGAGGAGTAAAAACTACGTATCAAAGATGGTATGAGGCGTCACAGGATCCAAAGATTGCAGCTTGGGAGACGTGGATGCAGGTAGGCTACGGCAAAACTGGGGAAAGCCCGGAGCAAGCTACAAAACTCCGCTATTTTCAACCAGACAAAGATAAAACCGTGATGAACAGAGACAAACTAATCACGCAGGCAACAGAAATGCTCACAAAAATGGCTCCAAACTACACTCCGCCCAAACCACCAAAAATGACTTTACCAGGAAAAGCCCTTTTATCAAAAATGGATAGCTTTATGAGCGACGGTGTCAATAAAGGTTGGTTCAAACCACATAACAAAACTACTGCAATGGAGATAGCAAAAATCGTGATCAATACCAGATCAGATGAGACGCTCGATGTCAGTGAACAGGACATGTTTGACCGCGAGCGTGCTGCATTTTTGAACTTGGCTAAAACACCAGAAACAAAACGATGGATAAAAGCCATGCTATCTGGCGCTGAAATAGAGTAACAATTTTACACATTGGAAATAATTTTGCTGGGTAGTTATTAAGCGTTCCAAAAACAAACTTTTTGGTTACCACCACTTGGTAAAAATTAAAGAATGTAAAATAACGTTTTAAAATTGGCCTTATATAGATGTCTTAACTGGCCCTATTTTCAAAATTGAAATTCTGCGTTTCTATAGTTATCAAATTCCGAATCTAAAAATCTTGATAACTGCATCCACATGAAGGAGTTAGTTCCATGGATGGTAATCTACCAAATGACTTGAGTGAGATTGTTGCTAATGACAAAGCTCATGTATGGCATCACCTGATACAAAATAAATTATTCGAAACGGTGGACCCCAATATCATTGTAGAAGGCAAGGGTTTGCGTGTTTGGAACCAAGCAGGAAAAGAACATATAGATGCGGTATCTGGTGGTGTGTGGACCGTCAATGTGGGCTACGGACGCGAAAGCATGGCCAATGCGGTCCGAGACCAGCTTCTAAAAATGAACTATTTCGCAGGTGCAGCAGGTACAGTGCCTTCGGCTATTTTTGCAAAACGGTTAATTGAAAAAATGCCAGGCATGAGCCGCGTTTACTTTTCAAATTCCGGGTCTGAAGCCAACGAAAAAGGCTTCAAGATGATACGTCAAATTGCTCACAAAAAATATGGTGGCAAAAAAAACAAAATACTATTTAGGGAGCGTGACTATCACGGGACTACTATCGGTACTATGGCGGCTGGTGGACACCACCAACGCAACGCTCAATACGGCCCATTTCCAGAAGGTTTCATTTCCGTACCACATTGCTTGGAATATCGTGAACATCTTCAGGATAACTTAGGGCAGGGTGAGACTTATGCACTAAAAGCAGCCAACGCAATTGAAGACGTAATTTTAAGAGAAGGCCCAGATACCGTTGGAGGTTTAATTTTGGAACCAATTACAGCCGGTGGTGGTGTTATTGTGCCCCCAGACGGATATTGGGAACGCGTTCAAGAAATTTGTAAAAAATATGATGTCCTTTTAATGATTGATGAAGTGGTGTGCGGTTTGGGACGTACCGGTACGTGGTTTGGATATCAGCATTACAATATTCAGCCAGATATCGTAACGATGGCCAAAGGTGTGGCATCCGGATACGCTGCAATTTCGCTTACTGTGACGACAGAAAAAATCTTTGACTTGTTTAAAGATACTTCAGACGATCTCAGCTATTTCCGGGACATCTCGACCTTTGGTGGATGTACAGCAGGACCAGCGGCTGCACTGGAAAATATGCGGATCATAGAAGAAGAAAATCTTCTGGAAAACTGCATTGAACGCGGTAAACAATTAATGGAAAATCTGCACACTTTGGCTGAAAAGCACGAGTGTATTGGTGAAGTCCGTGGTAAGGGCCTGTTTTGTGGCGCTGAGTTAGTATCCAACCAAGAAACACGCGAACCCGCAGAAGAAAGTAAGGTTGCGGCAGTTGTAAAGGACTGTATGGGCCAGGGAGTAATTATTGGTGCAACGAACCGGTCATTCCCAGGATTTAATAATACATTGTGCTTGTCACCTGCACTAATTTGTACTGCCGAAGATATCGACCTTATTACAGAAGCAGTTGACCAGGCACTCACAAGAGTTTTTGGATAAGCTTTCAGATATTAACGTTTTGAAAAGGCAGGGCACATGCCCTGCCTTTTTTTTGTGCTAAATGTAAAAAGTCTACCACAGACTAAAATACCCATGTTCCCTAATGGACTTTTACACTCAACAGGTCATAATTAAGGCCAGTTAAGATATAGGTATCAGTCCAAATGGCCATTCCAAAAGAAACTTTTTTTTTAATGCCCAATGCAGAAGGTACGTTACAAAACCAAATTCAGCAGCTAGTCGCAGAAGCTATTTTAAGTGGTAGATTTAAACCCAATGAAAAAATGCCATCCAGCAGAAAGCTAGCGAAACATCTTTCTGTTAGTCGGATTACTGTAACCTTAGCTTATAATGAACTCTTAGCAGACGATTATCTAACCAGCCGCGGACGTAGTGGCTACTATATAAGTGAGAATGCACCTCAACCAACTAAATTTCCAATTACAGAGCGAGAAGACAAAGTAGATTGGAACAGAGCAATTGGACAAAAGTTTTCTGGAGGTGTCTCACTTATGAAACCTCAGGATTGGGGACAATACAAATATCCGTTCATATATGGTCAAGCGGATGAAACTCTATTTGATCGTTCTAATTGGAGGCTTTGTGCTCTTCAGGCTTTGGGGTCAAAAGACTATGACGCTCTTACATCAGATTATTTTGATCGCGACGATCCAAAATTAATCGAGTTTATATTGCGGCACACTCTTCCACGTCGCGGAATAACGGCGGATCCAGACGAAGTATTAGTCACGATGGGGGCGCAAAATGCGCTATGGCTGTCAGCAAATGTTCTGCTCAATCAACGCCGAACAGCCGCATTAGAAAATCCCTGCTATCCCTCATTACGTGACATACTCACTCAATCACGGTGCCAAATTGCATCGGTTGACGTAGACTCATTAGGCCTACCTCCAGATAAGCTACACGCTGAGGTTGATGTTGTTTTTACTACCCCATCTCATCAGTGCCCGACAGCTACTACTATGCCTTTAGATCGTAGGCAGGCCCTGTTAAAGCGCGCCTCTGATAGTGATTTTCTTATCGTTGAAGATGATTATGAGTTTGAGATGTCATTTCTAAAGCCACCGTCCCCTGCTCTCAAGTCACTGGACCGAGAAGGCCGAGTAATTTATATTGGAAGCTTTTCCAAATCTCTATTTCCTGGATTGCGTCTCGGCTATCTCGTCGGTTCAAAAAATTTCATTCGTGAAGCTCGCGCTCTTCGTTCTACCGTTCTTCGGCATCCTCCTGGCCATCTTCAGCGAACTGCAGCCTATTTTCTGTCGCTTGGGCATTACGACGCATTAATCCGACGAATGGGAAAAGCATTTCATGATCGCAGACATGCAATGGAGGTAGCATTTCAAGAAAATGGGCTTACTGTTGCAGGGCAAGGGGCATTCGGCGGAAGCTCATTTTGGATGCGAGCCCCAGAAGGTGTAGATACTAAAGAGGTTGCTGCCCGATTGCTCGCCAAGGGTGTATTGATTGAACCGGGCCGGGCTTTTTTTATTACTGAAGAAGCGCCACAAAACTATTATCGGCTAGCTTATAGCTCTCTGTCTGTATCTAAAATTTCTGATGGCGTTAAATTGGTTGCCGATGAAATACGACAAATATAATCTTTAGCTTTCAACCCTTCTTATCCAAACCAACCAACTTCTGTTTTTGGTATTAATGATTGTCTCGAGGCAAATGGCTGCGCGCAATGTCTTTAAAATCATCTGCTCCATCAAGTATCATGCCCTCAGAAAATGGCTGGACCTTTTCACGAAAAATTTCTTGCCAAGGTGTTTGACTCTCAGGAGTAAAAGGGCGCGTGCCTAGGGCGCTCTGGCGCCGCGCTAGTTCTGTGGGATCCACAAGTATGTCAGCAGTACAAGCATTTAAATCAATTCGAATAATATCGCCGTTCTTGACTAACGCTAACCCTCCTCCATCAGCAGCCTCAGGTGAGGCATTCAAAATCGAAGGAGATCCTGACGTTCCTGACTGTCTCCCATCACCAATACAAGGCAGTGAGGTAATCCCCTGTTTTATTAGATATGATGGAGGCCGCATATTCACTACCTCAGCCCCTCCAGGATATCCAATGGGCCCGGCACCCCGCATAACCAGCACACAATCGGAATCAATGTTAAGACTTCTATTATCTATCTTTTTGTGAAAGTCCTCTGGCCCATCAAACACAACAGCACGGCCCTCAAACGCATTAGGACTTGCAGGGTTAGATAAATAACGTTCACGAAATTCTTGAGAGATTACCGACGTTTTCATTATGGCACTTTCAAAGAGATTACCCTTGAGGTTGATGAAACCTGCAGATTGCATCATTGGCGCACTAACTTTTTTGATCACGTCCGTATTCTTGCTTAAGAGAGCCCCATAGTTTTCAGAAATAGTTTTACCGTTGGCTGTCACTGCATGAGGGTGGGGTAGCAGACCTGCCGCTAATAGCTCCCCAACAACTGCCGGAACTCCCCCTGCATGGTGGTAATCTTCCCCCAAATATTCACCAGCTGGCTGCAAATTCACTAAAAGCGGCACGTCATGCCCTAAATTTTGCCAGTCATCATTATTCAAATTCACGCCTAAATGTTTAGCAATCCCATTCAAGTGTATGGGCGCATTGGTTGAGCCTCCAATGGCCGAATTGATTACAATCGCATTTTCAAACGCTTCACGGGTCATAATAAGGTTGGGGCGCAGATCTTCATTCACCATGTTGACTACACGCAGGCCTGTTTCGTAGCTTATTTGGCCACGTTCACGATAGGGGGCCGGAATTGCCGCAGCACCTGGTAACTGCATACCCAGTCCTTCAGCGAGAGAATTCATCGTGGTAGCTGTGCCCATGGTATTACAGTAGCCTACTGACGGCGCAGACGAAGCCACCATTTCCATAAACTCCTCATCATCAATCTTACCAGCGGCTTGCATCTCGCGGGCTTTCCAAATGACGGTCCCAGATCCAGCGCGTTTGCCTTCAAACCATCCATTAAGCATCGGACCAACAGAAAGTGCAATTGATGGTATGTTAACCGTAGCGGCCGCCATAAGAAGCGCTGGAGTAGTTTTATCACAACCAATATTGAGCACCACACCGTCAATGGGGTAACCAAACAGCGTCTCGACGAGTGACAGATAAGCTAAGTTGCGGTCCAACATAGCGGTGGGACGTTTTCCTGTTTCTTGAATAGGATGCACCGGAATTTCAATTACGGTGCCACCGGCAGCGATCACACCATCACGCACCCGTTTAGTCAGCTCAATGTGATGGCGATTGCACGGGCTGAGATCACTACCCGTCTGTGCTATTCCAATGATCGGTTTCCCAGATTGAAGCTCTTGCCGCGTCAATCCATAATTCAGGTAACGCTCAAGATACAAAGCGGTCATTTCTTGATTTTTAGGATTATTAAACCANTTTTGGGATCGTAATTTTATTTTATTTTTCGACAAGCTATTAGCCTTCATAACTGTTAATTAACTTTCTCGTCACTCTAATTTGACCAACCACTATCAATTATCCGCGTCGTGGCTATGATAAACGCACTTTCATCTGACCCTGCGCAAACTGCAACGTATGTAGTATNCAAAGCGCGTTCCCCAAAAAGTTGTTCAATTAGTATCCTTAGTAACATTAATAAATATATCGATCCCTAAATTGACAATACCACTAACGAATACGCAATTCTGTATGAGCATCAAAAAGGCGAGCNGCTGCGGTGTTAAATTTTATGCCAACCGTAGAGCCTTCCTCAGAACGAAGATCACCGCGTTCTTCCACTACGATTTTTTCAGCTGAATCTCCAATCAAATGAGCGTATGACACCCCTCCTAGGCTTTCGATCATTTCAACACGGTGCGTGCTGCCTTTTGGATTTACCGATATATGTTCAGGTCGCAGACCAAGTTCAACATCTGTACCCTCTGTGGGCAGGTTTACATCCATTTTTACCACAGCCTTTAGATTAGGAACTTCTACTTTCCCTTTTGTAACCTTACCACTCAAAAAATTCATGGCTGGGCTACCAATAAATCCTGCCACAAATTTATTATTTGGATCGCGGTAAATATTCATTGGCGCACCAGTCTGCTCGATGACACCTTCCCGCAAAACTACAATTTTGTCAGCTAAGGTCATTGCTTCAACCTGATCATGGGTGACATAAATCATAGTTGCTCCTATCTCTTTGTGCAGGCGCGCAATTTCAATACGCATCTCCACCCTCAATTCAGCATCCAAATTTGACAATGGTTCATCAAACAAAAATACTTCTGGTCCACGTACAATTGCACGTCCAATAGAGACCCGCTGACGCTGACCCCCAGAAAGCGCTCCTGGTTTGCGCGTTAGATAATCATCTAATTTAAGAATACGACTTGCTTCAGCAACTTTTTTGATAATTTCAGCCTTTGGATACCCATTCATTCGAAGACCAAAACCCATATTATCCTGGACCGTCATATGTGGATAAAGAGCATAAGTTTGAAACACCATTGCCACCCCACGCCGAGCTGGGTCTTCACGTGTTACATCACGATCGCCAATAGAAATGCCGCCCGATGTCGTATCTTCTAGCCCTGCCACCATGCGCAGCAATGTTGACTTTCCACACCCTGATGGCCCAACGAAGACACAGAATTCACCATCCCGAATATCAAGGTCAAGACCGTGAATCACTTGGACTTCACCATATTTTTTTATGACGTTTGACAGTGTTACACCGGACATTTTTTTACCTTTCCATTTTCAAGGCCACGTCGGAGCCAAAGAAATTTCAGCCTCAGTTCCAATTAATTTTGCTGTTNTNAGCAAAATGGGTAAATGTTTCTTCAAGTCTTTTATCAGATATCGATTAGTTGATGTGGCAATTGACACAGCCCCAACAACGCTACCGAGATTAGTTAAAATTGGGCATGCGATAGATATAATACCTTTTTCATGCTCTTCTCGGTCATAAGCCACGCCGTCTGCCCTTATTGTAGCAAGCTCTGATACAAGAGCCGCCCGATCTCTAAGTGTGAATGGAGTATAGACTGTATAAGATTGTTGAGCTAAAGCACGGTCTTGCTCAAGTTCAGGCATAAAGGCCAAAATGGCCTTTCCTACACCAGTGCAATAACCTGGAGCTATTTTCCCTACCTGTGCCAGTGTTTCGAAATGATCTGTTACCTTAAATTTGTCTACAAACAACACATGTCCGTGATCAAATTGTGCTAGATGAACAGCTTCCCCCACTTCCGCTCCTAATATTTCTATAAATGGACGAGCAACTGGAGCCAAAGAACTGTTGCGCCAAGCTGAATGCGCTAGTCGCAGCAATCGAGTTCCCAGGCTATATGTTTGTCTTTCCACGTCAAAAGATAGCATGCCTTGGCTTGTCAGTGTTTGAACAAAGCGATAGAGTGTTGGCTTTGGAAAAGGGCTTTTAGACAACAGTTCAGAAAATCGAACAGGCCTTTGAAAAGACGCAACTTGATCCAAAACCTGCATAGCCTTGCCAACCGTACCGTCTGATTTTGAATCTACAAACATCTTATTTTTAACCCTCACAATTACATAATAGACCCACTATTGATCGACTCAACTATTGACAAGCATATGCAAATTGCGATTAAAATTTCAATATGTAAAACANAGTTTCATTATTTGAAACTTATAACAAGTAATATTTCTNAGGGAGGAAATCATGCATTCCATATTAAANGCAACCGTTGCATCGCTTGCTGCTGCTATTGCACTATCCGGTCCAGCTTCTGCTGAATTGACTGGCAACTTAAAAATTAATCTCGATACATCAAACCCTGCTCCACGCGCAACCATGGAGGCGTTAATTGCAAAATTTCAAGCTGCTAATCCAGCATTGAACATTACAACCAATGTAATTGACCGAGAAGCTTACAAAACTCAGATACGAAACTTCTTGTCAGCNGATGCACCTGACGTTTTAACTTGGTATGCAGCAAATCGTATGACCCCTTATGTAGAAGCAGGTCTTTTTGAAGACGTGTCAGATATGTGGGCAGACGGCACTGATATTGCCAATCAATTAGCATCAACCAAAGGTGCTATGACAATTGATGGGAAGCAATGGGGCGTTGCGTACACATACTATCAATGGGGCATATATTATAGAAAAGATATTTACGATGAGCTTGGTCTTTCAGAACCAGCAAATTTCGATGAAATGCTGTCTAATTGCAAAGCAATGATCGATTCTGGTCGCAAATGCTACACGATCGGTAATAAGTGGCTTTGGACTGGTGCGGGTTGGTTCGATTATCTGAACTTACGTACACATGGTTTTGATTTCCACATGCAGATGGCACGTGGTGAAATTGAATGGACCGATGATCGCGTGCGCAAAACATTCGACAATTGGGCTAAATTAATCCGTATGGGTGCATTTATTGATGACCATCAAAATAAAGATTGGCAGCAGTCNTTACCATTCATGGTTGATGGTTCTGCTGGAGCCATTTTAATGGGAAATTTTGCAGTAGCACCGTTGCGTGAAGCCGGCCTAACTGATGACCAGTTAGACTTCCATCAATTCCCAGCTATTACGCCCGGCGTCGCGATGGCTGAAGACGCACCAACGGATTCATTTCATATAGCCGCGAAAGCAGAAAACAAAGATAATGCAAGAGCTTTCCTTGCATATATGGTTTCAGCTTCAGCGCAAACTGAAATGAACAACGGTGCTAACTTGGGCCAGTTGCCAGTAAATTCTGCATCATCAGTCGACGACGATAAATTTTTAAACGAAGGTTTTGAAATGTTATCTTCAAANAGCCCAGGCGGTGTTGCTCAGTTCTTTGACCGAGATTTTCCTGCAGAAATGGCACAAGCTGCCATGGAAGGCTTTCAAGAATTTATGGTTTACCCGGATAACCTAGATGATATTCTGGAAAGAGTTGAAAGCGTACGTAAAGAAGTTTACTAAACTTTAAATTTTACGTTGGCATCAACTCAGTAGCTTCTGGATGCGCGGGATATCCTGCGCATCCATCTCAAAATCAATAATGAAAAGCGAGAATTCGTTTCTCTTTGTTGATTTATAGATCTTCATACCTCGCGGAGGCAGACCAATGGACACTACATATCCATTGAACAAAAAAATGGTCAAACAGAGCTGGTATCAGAAAAATAAAATTGCAATCACTCCATGGCTATTTCTTGCTCCTGGAATTGTCATGTTTGCAATCTACGTAATATTCCCAATTTTCCAAAGCTTTCAAATATCTTTGTTCAAATGGGATGGGCTTGGGTCATTATCTACTCATGGCGAATATGTAGGAATGGCAAATTATGAAAAATTACTAACCCGAGATAGGTCATTTAATATTTCATTATGGAACAACCTTAAATGGCTGATCTTTTACCTTGCCTCTATCCCAGCCGGTCTGTTCATTGCGCTNTTCCTTAATCAAACTGTGCGTGGGATTCGGTTGTATAAATCACTTTTTTTCTTCCCATTTGTAATTTCACAAATCGTAGTTGGTTTAGTTTTCACTTGGTTTTACGATCCACAATATGGATTATTTAATGGTATCATTGGTTTTATCGGATTTGAGCCAATCAACGTTTTGGGAGATCCAGCGCTATCAACCTATGGTATAATTGCTGCAGGTCTTTGGCCACAAACAGCCTATTGCATGATCCTCTACCTAACAGGCTTGAACTCTGTCGACCCCGAACAAATTGAAGCTGCACGCTTGGATGGAGCCAAAGGTTTAAAGATGCTATGGTACGTAATTCTGCCACAACTACGCCCCGCAACCTTTATTGCGTTTGTTGTAACTGTAATCGGCTCATTACGTTCTTTTGATTTAATTTCAATCATGACAAACGGGGGGCCCTTTGGTTCGTCTCGCGTACTCAGCTTTTACATGTTCGANAAATCGTTGTCAGAATACGGATTCAAAATGGGATATGGCGCCGCAATCGCAGTAATCTTATTTCTGATCATGATGGTTTTTATTGGCTACTTTTTATGGCGCATGTATCAAGATGAAAAAGTAGCCAACCGATGAGCCCTAACTTTAAGATTTTGGAGACCTGAGAGATGTTCCCAAAACCCATAAGGCAGTCATCGCGCGCGTGGCAACTTAGTTATCAATCCTTATTACCAATTGCTATACTGCTTTGGCTGGCGCCCTTGCTCGCGGTAGCACTATTTTCGATACGACCAGACTCTGACTTTATTAGAGGCAATTACTGGGGCTGGCCATCATCATTCGAGATGTTAAAAAATTATGGAATGGTTTTCACCTCAGCCATGCCACGCTACATTATGAATTCGTTCATGATTACTATTCCTACGGTGATTGGCGCCGTAGCACTCAGCTGCATGACTGGTTTTGCTCTTGGCATTTATAAGTTTCGAGGCAATTTGCTCATCTTTTTTATGTTCATTGCTGGTAATTTTGTACCCTTTCAAATTCTGATGGTACCTGTTCGTGACCTAACCTTGGACATGGGATTATATAATACCAAAACTGGCCTAGTATTATTCCACATTGCTTTCCAAACTGGGTTTTGCACCCTCTTCATGCGCAATTTCATCAAAGCACTTCCATATGAATTAATTGAGGCTGCTCGTGTAGAAGGAGTCGCAGAGTGGCAAATATTCTGGTACATAGTCCTGCCCCTGATGAAACCCGCTATTGCAGCACTTTCAGTTTTGATTTTCACATTTATTTGGAATGACTATTTTTGGGCAATTGTACTTACCCAAGGAGAAAACTCCCAGCCTGTGACCGCCGGAATTACTAGCTTTAATGCTCAGTTTCGAGCCATGTATCATTTGATGAGTGCTGGATCAATCATCGCAGCACTACCACCAGTTTTGATGTTTTTCCTAATGCAAAAACATTTTATTGCGGGACTTACACTCGGAGCCGTAAAATAAGCCAAAAACTAGGGAGTTTAACATGTCACACTACTGGCGATTAGACGACGGCCGTCAAACACTAGTGTTGGCTACTAAAGACGAACTTTTGCCTCAAGTGGTGTATTGGGGGAAACCTTTACCAAAATCGGATCCCTCTACCAATTTAGCTGAAGCCCATCAAAAGGATTTCACTGGCGGGATGCTTGACAAAAACCCCAACCTCTCATTGTGCCCTGAAGCCAACCAAACATTTCCTGGCCAGCCAGGTCTGCGATGTCGCGATACCAAAGGATCTCCAATCCACCCTAAATTTCAATTTTTATCNGCCACCGAGAACACAAATGATTTGATACTCACATACCAAGATAAAAGGCTCGGTATTACCTATCAGGCACATTTTATGCTTTCACCACAGACGGGGATAATAACGACCTGGGCCAGCCTCTCATCGACCAGACCAATTTGGCTGCAATGGCTGGCTGCTCCAGTTTTTCCAGCACCACAGTACAGCAGTGATATGTTGGACGTTTCTGGACGCTGGCTTGGAGAGTTTCAAATTAACAGAGTTCCATGGTCCGCAGGTATGCATCTGCGCGAAAGCCGTACAGGCCGAAGCGGGCATGAGCATTTCCCTGGGTTAATAATTCCTGAGTATGGTGCCNCCAATATNGAAGGCCAAGCTTATGGTTTTCACTATGGCTGGTCCGGTGGTCACAAAATGATCGCGGAAGAACTGCCCGATGGTCGCAGGCAAATACAGTTTGGGAATGCCACTGACTCCGAGTTGGAACCTGGGCTGCAATTTGAAACTGCAAAACTCTACATCGTGTTTTCGGATCAAGGCCTGAACGGCTGTGCCGTTGCATTCCAAAGACATTTGCGCGACCGTATTATAATCTTTCCTAAAGCTTCCGTACCTCGACCAGTTCACTACAATTGCTGGGAAGCAATTTATTTTAATCATGACATTTCAGTTTTAAAGCAAATAGCGACTAAGGCCAAATCTCTGGGAGCAGAGCGCTTTGTGTTAGATGACGGATGGTTTGGAAAACGTGATAATGACACCACATCCCTCGGAGATTGGCAGATTGATGTCCGCAAATACCCTACTGGCTTAGGACCCATTGTCGATCACGTAAAAGCCTTAAACATGCAATTTGGCCTGTGGATTGAACCTGAAATGGTAAGCCCTGACAGTGAATTATATAACACTCATCCGGACTGGGTTTTGGGCCCAAAAGACCAACTATTGGGACGCCAGCAAATGGCTCTCAACCTGAGCTTGCAAGAAGTCAGCGATTATTTATTCATGTGTATAGCTGCTCTGTTAAATGACTACGACATCACTTACATCAAATGGGATCATAATCGAGTTTTGCCTATATCAGATGTAAGTCAAACTCGAAAAGTTTATGAGTTGCTTGCCAGAGTACGAACGAAATTTCCCCATGTCGAAATTGAAACCTGCGCATCAGGCGGTGGACGAATTGACTTTGGAATTTTAAACTATACCCAAAGGGTTTGGCTATCAGACAGCAATGACGCTGTAGAACGCAGCAAAATCCAGCACAATGCTGCGCTCTTTCTACCCTCTGCAGTTACGGGCAGTCACGTTGGCCCAAGGCAGTGTCATACCACAGGTCGAATATTTGACATGAAATACAGGGCATGGATTGCAGCGCAACGTCATATGGGTTTTGAGATGGATCCTCGTGAGATTACAGATTTGGATGCTCAAATCCTGTNAGATGTCACTCAATGGTATAAAGATAATCGCAATTGGTTGATGAAAGCAGATATATTACGCCTTGATAGCTCAGACCCCTCAGTGATAGCTGAAATGCAATTGGCTCAAGATGGATCGCGCTTTGTAATTTTTAAAAACCAAATAGAAACTTCAGCCCAAATCAACCCACGACCCTTACGCTTGGCCCAGTTAGATCCAGAGGCTTCCTATCTAATACGATTGATAAACCGTGACCAAATTCACAATTTATCACGTGGAAATCCCGTCCTCAAAAATCAAAAACTACAAATGTCCGGAACCTGGCTAATGGCGCATGGTATAAATTTACCATATGCATTGCCTAGNTCAATCTGGGTTGTTGAAGGGCATAAACTCTGACTTTAATATTCTAACATGCCCAAAGGGTTCATTTAAGGAACTAACACATGCCTATTGCCCAATATAGCGATCTTTTAAATGCTTCGATCTACATAACCGGAGGTGGCTCCGGAATTGGAGCGGCACTAACGGAGGGGTTTTTAGCACAGAAAGCGCGCGTGGCCTTCATAGGCAGATCTGACGCCAGTGACTTTTGCTCAGAAATGGAAAGAAAGTACGGCAATCGCCCCTTGTTTATCCAAGGTGATATCACTGANACNACCACCNTAAAAGCCAGCATGGAGGAAACGGCAAATGCTCATGGGCCCATTACAACACTGATAAACAACGCTGCGGATGACCAACGCCACAGCACCGAAGAGGTGACACCTGAATTCTGGGATTGGATGATTGAGGTTAACCTGAAAGCTTATTTCTTTGCGTGCCAAACGGTTCTGCCTCAAATGCAGAAAGCAGGCTTTGGNTCAATAATAAATTTTAGCTCCATCAGTTATATGATGGGCAATGTGGGCTACCCAATTTATACGGCCTGTAACTCTGCTATAAACGGTCTTTCGCGCAGCTTGGCGCGTGAATTTGGTTCTGACAAAATTCGAGTCAATTCACTAGCCCCTGGCTGGGTGCTTACACAGAAGCAGAAAGATCTTTGGGTCACAGAAGAGGGATTGGCAACGCACAGAGCTCGACAATGCCTCAATGAAACGCTTGCACCAGAAGATATAGTTGGTGGATGTCTTTTTCTTGCGTCCCAAAGCTCCAAGATGATGACTGGGCAGGCCTTAGTAATTGATGGCGGCGTGGTAACTACAGGATGAAAAATAAAATTGATTGGATTGCTGTAGATTGGGGTACATCGTCTCTGAGAGCTTGGGCGATGGNTGCTGAAGGACAGGATCTTGATAGAACTTCATCAGATCAAGGCATGGGGAAACTTACCCCAATTGAATTTGAACCCACACTAATAGCCTTGATAACACCTTGGTTGGTAAACAATTCCCAAACAGATGTNATCTCTTGTGGTATGGTTGGAGCAAAACAAGGATGGGTAGAAGCACCCTATCAATCAGCACCATGCCTCCCTCTGGCNAATTTGGTCAAAGCTCCTGCAGTTGANCCTCGTTTAAATGTTCAAATCATTGGGGGCGTATCTCAGGCAAAACCAGCTGATGTCATGCGTGGTGAGGAAACCCAGNTTGCAGGATTTCAAAAATTAAATCCAAATTGGGATGGCGTGATTTGTTTGCCAGGCACTCATACGAAGTGGGTGCAAATGAGCGCAGGAGAAATCGTCAGCTTTCAAACNTTTATGACAGGCGAGATTTTTGCACTTCTTTCCACCTCATCCGTACTGCGGCATTCAGTAAACAGCGATGAGTGGGACCAAACAATTTTTGGTGAAGCAGTAGATGAAGCCATGTCACGACCCGAGGCGATTGCCGCACGCTTGTTTGGTTTGCGCGCNGGAAATCTGTTAAATGATCTTTCTAACACTAGTGCGAAATCAAGGCTCTCAGGCCTATTGATTGGAGCTGAGCTGGCCGCATCAAAACCATATTGGCTTGGGCAACCCATAGCCATCATAGGGTCCAAATCTATCAGCGAAAGTTATGCCACAGCCTTAGTGTCTCAGCATGTTCCCATTACTAGAACCGATGCAACGCAGATGACATTAGCTGGCCTAAAAGCCGCATACGCAAATTGGAAGGAATTCGGATGAGCCGCCCCTTAATTGCAATCCTACGTGGTATACAACCGTTCGAAGCCGTAAGTATTGCAGGTGTTATATTGGAGGCTGGGATTGATAAAATTGAGGTACCCCTCAACTCTCCAANCCCCTTCGACAGCATAAGGGCCATTGCCAAAAAATATGGAAATCAAGCCCTGATTGGTGCAGGGACCGTACTGACAGTGGCACAAGTAAAACAAGTGCGTGCCGCCGGCGGACAATTAGTGGTATCGCCTAATTGCGACCCAAACGTGATTAGGGCCACAATCGCCGAGGGCATGCAAAGTTGGCCCGGGGTTTTCACNCCNTCGGAAGCCTTAACCGCATTGAAGGCAGGCGCCACAGGCTTGAAACTTTTCCCAGGAGATATGGCGGGGCCAAATGGTTTAAAAGCAATGCGCGCAATATTACCCATTGGTACTAAAGTTTATGCAGTCGGCGGGACGGCGCCTGATAATTTTTCCAAATGGGTCGAAGCTAGCGCCAACGGCTTTGGACTAGGTACAGCCATATATAAACCCGGTGATACTGCAGAAATCGTTACCATAAAAGCAGGGGCAATTGTAAAAGCTTATGACTCCATATGATAAAAATATTTGATCCACGCCCTTGCAGCTTAGGNGAAGGTCCATTGTGGCATCCTNTACGCCAAGAACTCTTTTGGTTTGATATTANAGCTCATCAACTTTTAAGCGCGTCTAAGATGTGGCAGTTTGACGAGCATGTCTCCGCCGCAGGATGGATTAGTCAAAACCAACTTTTGATCGCATCTGAAAGTCAATTACTCAACTTTAATCTAATTAAAGAAACACAAACTAAGATCTGTGACTTAGAGCCTGGTAATCCGGTGACACGTTCAAATGACGGTCGCGCAGATCCTCAAGGTGGGTTTTGGATTGGAACTATGGGCAAAAATGCTGAGGCCAACGCTGGCGCAATTTACAGATATTACCGTGGAGAGTTGAGACTGCTTGTTGCCAATGTCACGATACCGAATGCCATCTGTTTTTCACCTGATAGAAAGACTGCTTATTACACCGATACTCCTACTCGTAAAATTCTAGCTGTCGAATTAAATCAAGATGGCTGGCCAAATTCAAAGCCTCAGGTGGTAATAGATCTAACCGACACAGGCGAAAATCCTGACGGGGCAGTTGTCGATGCTGATGGCAACATTTGGAATGCGCAATGGGGCTCATCTAAATTAGCCTGTTATAGCCCCAAAGGCATTCTACTTAAGACTGTAATCTTACCAGCCGCTCACACTACCTGCCCTGCCTTTGCGGGCTCCAGTAAACGTTTATTTTGCACCAGCGCCACCGAAGGTCGTACCTCTGAAGAATTGACTCCTGCTGATGGGCAAACCTTTGAGATCCAAGTATCCGAGATTGGGCAACTTGAGCATCAAGTAATTTTAGGAGACCAACCATGAAACGTACNTTAGGCGTTTGCTATTACCCAGAACACTGGGCAGAAACAGTTTGGGCTAGCGACGCCAAACGCATGGTTGATTCAGGTTTGAGCTGGGTGCGTATTGGCGAATTTTCATGGGCAAAGATAGAACCAGAACCTGGGAAATTCGAATGGGAATGGCTGGATCGTGCAATTGAAACATTAGGCAGCTCTGGTTTACAGATTGTTTTAGGAACGCCAACAGCAACNCCACCACGCTGGATGCTTGATAAGCATCCCGATATGCTCGCCCATAACAGCTCTGGAATTATCCGCAAATTTGGTTCCCGTCGGCACTATTGTTTCAGTCATGGCGGGTATCGTGAGGAAGCGCGCCGNATCACCCGTTTAATGGCTGAACGCTACGGTAAAGAGCCCAATATTGCTGCTTGGCAAACCGATAATGAATATGACTGTCACGATACCGCGACCAGTTACTCACAAAATGCTCTCAAAGCATTTCAGGATTGGTGTGCCCAACGTTATCAATCTCCAGATGCACTCAATTCAGCTTGGGGCAATGTGTTTTGGTCGATGGAATACAACAGCTTCAATCAAATTGAGCTGCCCAACCAAACAGTCACCGAACCAAACCCAAGCCATGTTTTAGCATTTCGCCGGTTCACATCTGATCAGGTGGTTTTATTCAACCGTGTACAATGTGATGAAATTCGTAAGCATTCTAATGCGCCTATCATCCACAATTTTATGGGTCGGATCACATCTTTTGATCATTACGACGTTGGTGCAGATTTAGATATTTCTTCTTGGGACAGTTATCCATTAGGATTTTTACTCGACCGAGTGGGAGCATCAGCTAATGACAAAGTGCACTTTCTGCGGCAAGGAGATCCAGATTTTCAAGCCTTCCATCACGACCTCTACCGCTCAACCTCCACTGGTAGGTGGTGGGTTATGGAGCAACAACCTGGGCCAGTAAATTGGGCACCATGGAATCCTGCACCGTTACCTGGAATGCCTCGACTTTGGACTTTGGAAGCATTTGCACATGGTGCAGAAACTGTGTGCTATTTCCGCTGGCGACAGGCTCCCTTTGCACAAGAGCAAATGCATGCCGGTCTGCTACAAACAGACTCAAAAGCAGCTCCAGCTTTGGACGATGTAACACAAGTAGCAAATGAATTAAAAAAATTTCAAAATGTGGGAACAACTAAAGCTCAAGTAGCCTTGATATTTGATTATGACAGCGCATATGCTTGGGAGGCACAACCTCAGGGTGAAGATTTTGATTATTTTAACCTTGTGTTCGATTGCTACCGCGCCTTGCGCCAGGCGGGCTGGTCAGTTGACGTAGTTCCAAAAACCGTAGATCCAAAAACATATAAAATTACCTTTGCACCAGGACTTCTTACTGTTCCAACAACTTTGAAAGGGGGGCTGATTGTGGCTGGACCCCGGGCAGGGTCTAAAACTGAAGAATTAACAATTTCCACAGAATCTAACCCTGGCATTCCTGGGTTGAAAACCAAAATCACCTATGTCGAAAGCCTTCCTCCCTTTGCGCCAATGACGCTTTCAGGCGGTGGCGCCTTTGAGAAGTGGCGGGAAGCTATTGAGACCCAGGATCNAGTGATTTTACAGTTGGAAGGCGGGGAGCCTGCAGCAATACGCGCTGGCGATATAATATATCTAGCAGGCTGGCCAGATCCCAGCGCTTGGAGGCGTTTACTGGTAAAATTAGCGCAAGAAAAAAATTTGCCAATTATGGACCTGCCCAAAGAAATTAGAATTCGCGACACTGAGACTCANAGGTTCTGGTTTAATTATGGTCCAAATGAAGTCACATGCAATAATATCACTTTGCCCGCTGCNGGTGTACATTGGGAGNTATTATGACCCAAATTACACCGTTTGGAACAACTCAGGANAACCACGAAGTTACTCAAATTGAAATCAGTTCAGATCAACTGACTGTAAAAATTTTAACTTTTGGGGCAGTTATTAATGATGTGCGATTGACTGGGGTCTCTTGGCCTTTGACGCTAGGTAGCCCTGATATTTCTGCTTATGAAAGAAATTTAGGAAGTTTTGGCTCATTAATGGGGCCGGTCATAAACAGAATTAAGGNTTGTTCTGCAAAAATTGATGGGCAAATTTATAATTTTGAAAAGCATCATTCAGGTAAACTTACTCAGCATTCAGGAAGCACTGGCATGCAAAAACAGGTATGGAGAGTAACCGATTATGGAACCAACTTTTTAGTCCTGAAACTGACCTTGCCAAACGGGCTGGGTGGCTTTCCAGGNAACAGACAAATAGAAGTGCGGTATACTGTGATGCAATCCACTCTNATTATGACAGTTCATGCTACCACTGACGCTACAACTGTTTTTAATCCTGCCAATCATTCTTATTGGTCACTAGATCCAAAGGTGGGGTTTAAAGATCAAGTCCTCCANGTAAGCGCAGACCGTTTCACGGAACCCGACGATACCCTTATGCCCACTGGTCAAGTTTTGTCAGTTTTGGGTACACAATATGATTTTCAAAATGGTATGAAAATGGCTGGAGATGCNAGCCAATTTTTTGATTTTAATCTCTGCTTAACGGACCNTAGGCGCCCNNTGCAAAAGATAGCTNCTTTAATCGGAACTCACGGTGTGAGCATGGACATGGCTACCACTGAATGTGGGCTNCAGGTATATGATTGTGGCACCATTAATGCACCGCAGTTCAAAACTCATCATGATGTCCCNTATGGCCCATATTCCGGTCTGGCTTTAGAGGCACAGAGCTGGCCTGGTTCACTCGCGCACAGTCATTTCCCAAGTATTTATTTACGACCACACACTCAGTATGAGCAAGTCACCAGCTGGACCTTTTCAAAAGAAAAGTTAGGATAAAGACAATGTGTAGAAAGTTATATTCATGCCNGAAGTCACCATTTATCAGTTAAACCAAGCAGCTTTTGCTCCCTATGGTGACATCATTACATTAAAAGACACCCCAGATATGCTGATCAACCAGGACCTNTGCGAGCGGCATCATAACTTGGCTAGNATGGATTTTGGTNCTGAAGGCGTNGCGGGAATTAGTTTGTTTAATGCCAAACCTCGAAATTTACCATATTCACTCACGATGATGGAACGCCACCCAGACGGATCGCAAGCCTTTTTACCAATGACCCAAAACCCATTCCTAGTAATAGTTGCGCCAGATAAACAAGGTATGCCAGGCTGGCCGTTGGCATTCCGAACGGCACCTGGTCAAGGGATCAATTTTCATCGTAATATTTGGCATGGTGTTTTAACACCTTTGTTCGCTCCTGGCTTATTTGCTGTCGTTGATCGCATAGGCCATAGTAAAAATTTAGAGGAATATTGGTTTGACAATCCATTCACTGTCTTAGGAGATGTGAAATGAAAGATATCCAGGAATTAAAAGCACTAAATGCCAAACATATATGGCATCCAATGGGGCACCCCGGNGATTTGCAATCCAACGCCCCAACNATNATTGATCACGCCAAAGATGTGCACATNATCGATGTGGATGGTCATGAAGCAATTGATGCCGTTGGTGGCCTATGGTGTGCTAATCTTGGCTATTCCAACAATGTAGTAAAACAAGCAATTTCGGATCAGTTGTTTAAACTACCATATTATTCCGCCTTNGCCGGTACAAGTAATGCCCCAGCAATTGAGGCATCTGAAGCAGTTGTGAATTTTTTCAAAAAAGATGGTATGGAACGGGTGTTCTTTACATCAGGTGGATCAGACTCTGTCGATACGGCCCTNCGTATGGCCCGACAATATCATCGGCTTAGAGGCCAACCGCAACGCATCAAATACCTAAGTCTTAAAAAAGGCTATCATGGAACACATTTTGGTGGTGCGTCAGTTAACGGCAACCAAAGGTTTCGCACATCCTANGAGCCATTACTTCCTGGATGTTATCACCTTCCCTCTCCCTACACTTACCGCAATCCATTTCATGAAACTGATCCNGCCAAGCTGGCCCAATTGATAGCGCAAGCTATGGAAGATGAGATTTTATTTCAAGATCCCTCCACTATTGCAGCCTTCATTATGGAACCCATCCAGGGCGCAGGTGGTGTAATTGTGCCAGATGAATCATTCATGAAATTGGCTCGGGATATCTGCACCAAACATGGTATTTTAATGATTTCAGATGAAGTGATTACTGGATTTGGGCGTACTGGCGATTGGTCTGGCGCTCGTCATTGGGGTGTTCAGCCTGACATGATGACTATAGCCAAAGGGATCACTTCGGCCTATTTTCCNGTAGGCGCCACTATGGTAAANTCACAAATAGCTGAGACGTTTGAGAGCGATCAATCAGGTGAGGGCTCAATCTGGCATGGGTACACCTACTCAGCACATCCCGTTGGNATGGCAGCAGTCAATGCCTGCGTTAGTGAAACTCACCGACTAGACGTAAAGACAAATGCTACCGCTCGAGGAACACAACTTTTTGATGGTTTAAAATTACTCGAAACAGAATTTGATGTCATCGGGAATGTGCGCGGTGGACACGGTTTGATGGCAGCGATAGAGCTTGTGTCTAATCGTGAAACAAAAGCCCCTTTGGACATGGGTGCGATAAAACTGGCCCATAAAGCCACCTACGAATCAGGGAGTATGGTGCGAATTGGCGGCAACAATTTACTAATGTCACCGCCTTTAATTCTCTCCGAAGCTAATGTGAACAAGATCTTGGCAGATCTGCGTATNGGACTCTCAGCNCTTTAAAACGTAGAATCTAGTAAAAAATAAAATTTTCTATTTATCACAAAATTAGAACCGTTTTTGGTGCTCAATTGGTTGNTCAAAGCGATGTTTAGGATCTAACCTTCAAATAAATTTTAACTGGGCTAAATGATGCCAGTGCTNANTATAGCNNAGTTTTNCTAATTTTCTTATCTGATGCTTTAGCTATNTGATGAGAAGAATTTATTAACTCACACTGACAAAATCACTAAATGAAGTTGCGTAAATCGCAAACTTATTATGATATACTGTNATGGCAAATATCAAAATTCAGAAGGCATTTGATGAACTCCATAACGGTGGTGGCATATTGTATCCATTCCGCAATGGCTANGAGAAATTAGCTGTTCTTNTAGAGACAGTACCATCTGATGCCTGGCGCTACGACGAATCCGTTTTAGGCGGATTAGTCCTATATCTCTTAAAACAGGGGCAGGCGATCAGGGCAAAATCATATTTGAGGGCGCGGGACCTNCAGTTTGAAAAGACATATNGGTTTGAATTCCTCGAACTAATGGTCGCGTTGCATTTGGGGGAGCGAGTAAGCGAAAAAAAACTGACAACCTGGCGCCGCTTAGAACGTAAATTACCCCTGCAGGACACGCTACTACTTGGGCTTTACTATAATGTGCTTATGGCCATGTTTGTTCGGGTTGGAAATCTAGAAGAAGCTAGAAATGCTGGTCAACAATCCATTTCATGTTTTCGCGAGGAGGGGCATAGCTACCTCGAACACTTTATCCATATCCATCTTGCTGACATAGATGTGGTTGAAGGTCGGTTAAGACGNGCTTTGCGTGGCCTTACAGCAGCCGAAAGGTGTCTTAGTCAATCAGGCTTGTCCTATGGCAACGAAATCGAGGTCATAGAAGTGATCAAATTAGCTGTCGCTTANGAAAGAGGCGAATTCGTCAAAGTGCGTAATAGCTCCACGCGACTACGCGAAAGCTTATTAAAGGGCGACAGTTGGTCCGAACTTTTCTTCCAACTGACACGGATTTGTGTANTGAGCACATACTTTTTGGATGGNCTAAGGGCCGCACAACATGAGTTGGAATTGTTTCAAGCCGATTACGTCCGTCGCCACGCAGGGCGCGCAACAACGATAGATGTATTATCTGCAATGATTTGGCGCCTTGAGTGGAATCCTAACGAAGCCGCACAACACCTCGAAATCTTAGACGGAGTGGATATGCACAGTGCAATCGGTGGATTTCTGTTAGCTGAACAACGGGTCTTGTTACACCATGAANAACCANTGNTTAACGACTCTCCCCGCGGTAAGATCGTCAGCGACCTACAAACCGCGCAGTCTCAACGAGGTCAAACCCGCCGCAATGCACTTGAACGATCGCTTTGGAATGCATTTAAAGAAGGTCAGATCGCACCCTTTTTGGAAAACCGAGATGCTTTATTGGGAATGGCAAGTCAGATCACATCCATTTCAGGTCTTCGCCGCCATCCTATAATGCTTCGTTTAGTGAATAAGATCCTCAAGAGCGTTAATCAAAGCTATGTCATCCCTGAAACCTTGCGTAAAATTGGTTTTAACAGAAGGCAATATAGGGTCGTAGCGGCATTACAGGCTGGTGCAACAAATAAACAAATTGCTCGGCAGTTGGGGACCACTGAGTCTACGGTAAAATACCATTTAACATCCATTTATAAGATGATTCATGTTACTAAAAGATATGATCTAATTGAATTTATGTATAAAAATAGAATTTTTATAAATTATTAGACTTTTTATAACTTTTTTAAACTTTTTTTTAGAATTTTAGACTTTTTTTGACTCCCACAGCTTTTTGATTCTGTTCAAGCTTGTATTAGGGGGTAGATCGGTATGGTTTCATACCTATTACGTCGAGCTTTGACATTGCTTTTTGTACTGTTGGGTCTTGCGATATTAATATTTATCATCGCACGCATCGTGCCAGGGGACCCTGCACGAATCGCGTTAGGGCCACTAGCGACATCCGTCCAAGTAGCTGAATTGCGTGAAGAAATGGGATTAAATGCTTCATTCCCAGTTCAGCTCTGGTCCTATTTATCCGGTCTGGCGCAAGGAGATCTGGGTAAATCTCTATTGACGTCCCGTCCGGTAATGGACGATATCCGCGGCGCGTTGCCTGCAACTTTTGAGTTAGTTTTAGTAACAATCATTCTACAAATCGTTGTTTCTATCCCACTGGGCGTCATGGCTGCAATCTATCGCAACACCTGGGTAGATAATGTACTTAGAGTAATATCGCTCATTGGCGTGGTTACTCCTGGTTTTGTTCTGGCAATAATCCTTCAGTTAACTGCAGCACATTACCTTGGATTTCTCCCTGTCACTGGACGACTAGATGGCGGAATAGACTTTGACGCTAATATAACGGGTCTTTTGCTGGTTGATGGCACATTAAAGGGACGATTTGATGTTGTTATAGATGCCATTCGGCATTTATTTTTGCCCGCAATTGCGCTGTCCGCAGCCGGCATCGGTCAGGTAATGCGAATTACCCGCACAGCAATGATTGAAGTTGCAAGCAGGGATTTTGTCGAAGCTACGCGCGCCTATGGGATACCAGAGAAAATTGTGACATTCCGATATATGTTGCGGGTCGCCTCCGTAGCTCCACTGACAATACTTGGACTTGAATTCGCATCCCTAATTGGAAACGCTTTTATTGTAGAGTTTGTATTCTCTTGGCCTGGTATCGCGAGCTATGGCGTCCGAACCATCCTACAAAAAGACTTGAACGCAGTTATCGGAGTGGTGCTAGTGTCGGGCGTCTTCTTTGTTGTAGCAAATCTCACGATAGATCTTTTGCTGGGCTTATTAGACCCTCGGCACCGATTACGTGCAGGACGCGAATCATGAGTGTGATTGATGATCCAGANGAACCAATGCGNGGCCTATCATCNCAGCAAATGGCGTTTTATCGATTTCGAAGCAATCCNCTNGCGTTAATTGGTGCATTCATTGTGCTCAGTGTCGCACTAGCAGCCATTTTTGCGCCCATATTGGCTCCNTCGCCTGAAAGTGCAGGAGCATTTGTNGANTTTCGTAACCGNCACGNGGCCCCAAGCTGGCANCATCCNATGGGNACAGATAATGTAGGNCGTGATGTTTTAAGCNGAGTCATTTTTGGTTACCGTGTNTCATTGGGGCTNGTCGTCGGCGTCTTGGGGGTCGCAGTACCTTTTGGTGTGGTACTAGGACTAATGGCGGGATATTTTGGTGGGTGGATCGAGACAATCATCATGCGTTTCACTGACGTTATGCTTGCCCTTCCACCACTAGCAATGGCGCTCGCAATCACCGCGGTTCTGTCACCGAATTTAATCAACGCCATGATTGCCATCACGTTGTTATGGTGGACATGGCATACGCGTTTGATCTACCGCATCGTCAAAGGACAAATGAATGAGGATTACGTTGAGGCCGCGCGGGTCGCTGGCGCCAGCCATACCCATATACTGTTCCGAGAGTTGCTGCCAAATTGCTTCTCAGCAGTTGCGGTAAAAATCTCACTTGATGCAGGTTTTGTAATTTTATTTGGTGCCTCACTGTCTTTCCTTGGCCTTGGCATCCAGCCACCTACTCCTGACTTGGGCACAATGGTTGCCACTGGCTCAGAGTACATGCCAGAAATGTGGTGGCAGGCGGTCATGCCCGGTCTTGCGATCCTCTATGCAATTTTGGGGTTCAACCTCTTGGGTGATGGATTGCGAGATATGCTGGATGTTGAACTATGAGCCGCCTGCTAGATATTAAAAACCTCAGCATTGGGTTTACGGCTTATGGCCAAACCCGACAAGTTCTTCATAACGTAAATATGCACCTAGAGGAGGGCGAACGCGTCTCGTTGATTGGTCAATCAGGGTCAGGTAAAACAGTCACAATGCGAACAATAATTGGAACGCTACCAATGCCACCAGGTCGATTGGAAAGTGGCTCCATTCACTATAACGGCATTTCACTTCTGGATCTCAACGCACAAGAACGTAACCGGTTGAAAGGCACAGGTATTTCCATAGTGTTGCAAGACCCATTGCTGTCTTTCAACCCAGTTCTGACGATACGACGCCAGATGGACGATATAGTGCGTTACTCAGATATACGTTTAGGCAGAAATAGAAGTAAAGCGGATCGCGAAGCTCATCTAATCGAAACCTTAAAAAAGGTACGTCTAGAAGATGGCGCACGAGTTCTGGAAAGCTATCCAATGATGCTTTCAGGCGGCATGCGGCAGAGGGTACTGATCGGTATGGCACTCTTGAATAAACCCAAACTACTGATTGCCGACGAGCCCGGGACCGCACTTGATGTTACAACTCAAGACGAAATCCTAGCACTTCTAAATACTCTTGTGACAGAAGAAGGGCTATCACTTTTGTTGATTACTCACAATTTAGGCGTGGTCCGGAAGATGGCCGATCGAGTCTACGTTATGGAACGAGGAAGAATAGTAGAAACAGGGTCACGTAGCGCAATATTCGATGCTCCTAAACACGAGTATACTCAAAAATTGATGGCTGCTGTTCCACCACTTTATGGCACTAAAGTAAAAACGGTAGAACATGAGGGGCCTAAATCAACGATTGAAGTAAGTCATGTTTCCAAAGATTTTGAAATAAGAAGTGGTCTATTAAATCGTAAGACTGGTATTTTTCGTGCTGCGAACGATGTGTCTTTAAATATTAAACAGGGCGACATTTTTGGCATAGCAGGTGAAAGNGGATCAGGAAAAACTACAATAGCCAAAATGATTCTTGGGCTAACTAATCCAACCGAAGGACAGATCAAAATCGAAGGTCGTCCTATTAATGATTTTACTGGCACACAGGAGTTTAGAAAGCTAATCCAGATAGTTTATCAAAATCCTGGTTCATCGCTCAACCCCCGCCGATCAGTCGCAGATCAACTTACCGTTCCACTAAAATTCACTGGCTATGATTCAATAAAAATTAAAAGTCGTATTGGAGAATTGCTGGAACTTGTTGATTTACCCCAAAGCTATTCAGGTATGTATCCTCACGAGTTATCTGGAGGACAAAAACAAAGGGTTGCAATTGCTCGAGCACTATCCGTCAGCCCCAAAATTCTTGTACTGGACGAACCCACCTCAGCATTGGACGTATTAGTTCAATCTACTGTGATTGATCTTTTACACCGGTTGCGAAACGAATTTGACTTAACTTATGTTTTCATAAGCCATGACCTGAGCCTAATGCGAAATTTCTGCAATCGCGTAGCGGTGATGTTACGTGGAAATGTAGTTGAGACTGGGACAGTGGCCAACATATTTGATGCGCCCGCTCATACTTACACCCGTGCCCTTTTATCGGCGATACCTGTGATTTCATCCGAAGAAGAGGCACTCAAACCAACAATTAAAAAAGAAGAGCGGGATGAGGTGTTAACTACCTCCACCGTATTGGAGGAATAAAAAATGTATAGAATTGGAGTCGATGTAGGAGGAACAAATACCGATGCTGTCATCATGCAGGGCGATCAAATCCTAGCTGGCGTGAAATCTCCTACCACTGAAGACGTTATGAAGGGTGTGGTTGATGCAGTGGAAGGAGCGTTGAAAGAGGCTGGAGCCAACAAGACTAAAGTTACTGCTGTTATGATTGGCACCACACATTTCACTAATGCTGTTGTCGAACGCAAGCATCTTGCTCGAACAGCAGCCGTTCGCCTCTGCCTTCCTGCAGCCCAGTGTCTACCCCCGATGGTAGACTGGCCTGATGATATTCGTCAAACAGTTGGGAATCATTATTGGATGGCAAAAGGCGGATATGAATTCGACGGACGTGAGATTTCTTCCCTCGATATGGATGAATTAGACGGAATTGCTGCTGAGATTAGTAAAGCAGGAATCGATACAGTAGCCATTACGTCTGTATTTTCTCCGGTTAGCGATGAGATGGAACGCAAAGCTATGGAGCAGATGGTCAAAACCCTGCCCAATGTAAACTTTACTCTCTCGAGCGAAATTGGTCGCCTTGGCATTCTAGAGCGAGAAAATGCTGCAATTATGAATGCCTCACTGCGCGCACTCTCTGAACGTACAGTTGATGCTTTTGGCCGAGCACTTGAAAAAGTTGGATTGACTTGTCCGTACTACATTACCCAAAATGACGGCACACTTATGAGCCGTGAGTTTGTGCAGTCTTATCCTGTACTAACATTTGCTTCTGGGCCGACCAACTCTATGCGTGGTGCGGCTTTTTTATCAGGGAAATCTGATGCGATCGTTGTAGATGTAGGTGGTACAACCACTGATGTAGGTGCATTGGTCAAAGGTTTCCCAAGACCTGCCAGCACTACTGTCGATGTTGGTGGTGTACGTACCAACTTTAGGATGCCTGATGTCTTTGCCATCGGCCTTGGAGGCGGAACAATTGTTTCTGGAAGAGGCAAAAATCTGAAGATTGGCCCACAATCTGTAGGTTACAAACTTACAACTGATTCACTGATCTTTGGCGGGAATACTCTGACAACATCAGATGTCGCCGTTGCGCT
>NZVF01000021.1 GCA_002698165.1 Planktomarina sp.
TTAGATATTGGCGCTGGTACAGGTCTGGTCGGGCAAAGGCTTAAGTATTTTAATTTTTCAAATATTGATGGGCTAGATATTTCGTCTGAAATGCTTGAGGTAGCAAAAACGAAGGGTTGCTACGAAAATATGATTGAGGGAGATTTGTCTTTAAAACTTCCGATACAAGATANTAGCTACAATTATATAATTAGTGCNGGTACTTTTACTCATGGGCATGTTGGCNCATCCGCATTAGATGAGTTNTTACGAATTTCAAANGCTGGATCANTATTTTGTATTTCAATAAATAGTGCTTATTTCGAGACAGCTGGTTTTGAAAGAAAATTCCAGGAGCTTGGAGAAAATATTTTCCAACTAGAATTTCGACCAGTTCAAATTTATTTTGGAGGTGAACACCNTNANGAACANGCGACTATAGCTATTTTTANAAAGTCTTAGCATTAGGTTTTACCGGCAGTAACTATTTNATTATTTGCCTTGCCAAATCGGNTCCCGTTTTTCTGCAAAAGCTTTAGCNCCTTCNAATTGATCCTCAGAANCATACAAAATATCAACGGTTCGNAGCTGTCTTTTGGTTATTCGATTCATAGCATCTTGAAATTTACTATTTTCAGCATCTCGCACAATTTCCTTGATTGCTGCATACACCAATGGTGGTCCGCTGGCTAGAAGTTCGGCGAGCTCCCAAGCTTTAGAAAGTAACTCTTTTGCTGGATAAGAATGATTTACTATCCCCCAAGTTTTNGCTTCATCCACGTTAAACCAGCGGCCCGTTAAAAGGAGTTCCATGGCTATATGATATGGGATCCGTTTAGGTATTTTTATTGATGCTGCATCTGCAACGGTTCCAGATCGAATTTCGGGAAGTGCAAAACTTGCATGGTCTGCAGCTAAAATTATATCCGCGGACAATGCCCACTCCAGTCCACCACCACAACATATTCCATTNACTGCAGCGATTACTGGTTTATTGAGGTCTGCTAATTCTTGCAAACCACCNAAGCCACCAANACCATAATTNCCATCNACTGCATCACCATCAGCGGCGGCTTTCAGATCCCAGCCAGGACAAAAAAACTTCTCGCCNNCTCCAGTTATAATNGCGACTTTCTGACTTGGATCATCTCGAAATTTTTTGAATGCCTCTCCCATTANTATGCTTGTTTTGAGATCAATAGCATTCGCCTTTGGTCGATCCAGAGTCACTTGAAGTATGCCGTCTTGAACATAAGTTTTAATNGAGCTCATTGGGCTTTCCTTATTAAGGCATCGGCGGCAATTGCATTCTTGGCCGTGCAGATTAGTGGGTTGATTTCGATTTCTTGCAGACTTTCTGTATTAGCAAGNACATANGCTTGGATATTATCAATCAGATCCAAAATGGATTCAAANTTAGTTTTTTCTGAGCCACGATATCCATATAAAAGAGGTGCCATTTTCAAAGTGTTTAAAGCACCTTTTATATTTGAACGTTTTGCCGGAAGAAGAAAGCTTGTACTGTCTCCAATTAATTCTGTATGTGTCCCACCNGCAGCTAAAGTCATGACAAAACCATGAGCCNGGTCCTTTGTTACGCCCACCAATAATTCTGTAATGCTGCCTGATATCATTTGCTCAATTAGCACGTCACCACAGGCTANTTTTGGTAAAACTTCCTCAATTTCNGTTGCTGATTTTAAGTTGAGAGCGACTCCGTTTGAACCTGTTTTATGGTCTAAATTCATTATTTTAATAGCAACTGGAAAGCCAATTTTAGTGGCTGTAGTTGCTACCTCCTCACGATTTGAGATTTTATTTCCGTTGGGAACGTTGACGCCAAATTTACTGAGTTCTTGTTTTGCGGTGTATTCGTCCAAGGTAAAGGGAGTGATTGCAGGCCCTGGTAAACTGACAGGAGTTTCGTCCCTCGGTAAATCTTGTGCTAGAATATTGAGAGCTTGAATACAATGATCTAATCCATTTGCTGCACCCACACCATTATTCATGAGTGTTTCAGCGACATTCTCAGGCATCAATTCTCCTAAACTGGAAACAACAACATAATGTCTACCAGTTTGGTTTGAAGCTGCAATCGCAGCCTTAGTAACTAAATCCCAATCTGTTGGATCACAAATATCGGANCGAGGGTAATCACTAATTAATAGGATTNNTGATATATTTGGATCTGCCATGGCAGCCCACGCAGNGGTCATTTTTTTTTCATCACGCCAAATGTAAGTGTGATAATCAAGAGGATTAGCCAGAGCCACCATTGGTCCAAGAGCTTCACTTAAACTTTTCTTTTNATGTTTNGTTAGTGGTGGAAATTCTAATGACGTACTATGCGCTGTATCNGCGGCCAGCGCTGCTTCGCCACCTGAGCAGGAGATAGATGCTATTTTATTACTTTTAATGGTTCCAAATTGATGATTAAGTTTTAATGTTTCTAAAAATACCGGCAGGCTTTCAGCTCGATAAATTCCTAGACGATCAAGAAATGCTTGGGCGCCTGCATCACTTCCTGCAAGGGCTGCGGTNTGGGAAATTGCAGCCACTTGCGCATGATGGGATTTCCCCGATTTTAAAACAACAATAGGAATTTTTTTGTGATAAGCTTTTTGAGCCAGGTCTTCCCATNTACGTAAATCTCCAAANCCTTCAATATGGAGGCCTATGGNAGTTACGCGATNGTCATCNANAAGATGAAAGGCAANATCTGCCTGAGAGGTTTGCGCCTGGTTTCCGCACGCAATTACATATCCAATAGGTAAAGCTCTATTTTGCATAGTAATATTAATCGCTATATTTGAACTTTGGGTTAAAATTGCTACGCCTCGATCTACTCCCCTACACCCATGCTGATCAGGCCAAATACCACATTTATCGAATGAGTTTAAAAAACCGTAGCAATTAGGTCCTAAAATTGGCATATCACCTGCAGCTTCAATTAATTTTTTTTGTAAACTTGTTCCTGCCACGTCTTCCGCGGCAGCTTCAGAAAATCCAGATGCAAAACAAGTAGCGCCTCCAGCACCTAAAGCTCTTAATTCATTAATAATATCTATCGTNGCGTANCGGTTAACTCCCACAAAAGCCGCATCAATNGTGCCTGGAAACATCGAAAGAGACTTTAAAGACTTTACTCCAGCTATATTTTTACCAGATGGATGGANTGGTATTATTGTGCCTTTATAACCAATCTGCTGNGCTGCTGACATAATGGACTCACACCAAGCACCACCTCCAATCACTGCAATAGTTGTTGGTTTCAGTAACCTATTTAGGTCCAAGATTTTTCTCCATATTAAATAGAGCTGTTTTCACAGATTGCGGTAAATTTGGGATCACCTACGTCCGTTTTAATTAAGTGCTCTTTGTGACTTATGTTTTNAGAAAAAACCAANTNAAGCACCCAGNGGACGAAGCAGATCACGACTGATAATATGTCGTTGGATTTCTGAAGTCCCNTCCCAGATACGCTCAACTCTTGCGTCTCGCCAAAACCTTTCAAGTGGATAATCNTTCATCAACCCCATCCCTCCATGAAGTTGGATTGCTGCGTCAGTTACTCGCGCCAGCATTTCACTGGCATAAAGTTTTGCACTTGCAATTTCTCTATTAGCGGGAAGTTCTTTATCGAGCCGATCTGCGGCTGAAAGTGTTAGAAGGTCAGCCGCATCAATCTCGGTTATCATGTCGGCTAATTGAAAACTGACGCCTTGAAACTTTCCAATCTTTTGCCCAAATTGTTCGCGCTCTGCCGAATATGTAAGAGCGTATTCAAAAACACGGCGTGCTCTGCCAACACTCATGGTTGCTACGGTTATGCGGGTTGCATATAGCCATGTGTTCATTACTTCAAAGCCACCATCAACTTCACCTAAAACTTGTGCTCGGGGCAAACGGCAGTCGTCAAATTCTAATATCATATTTTTATAGCCACGATGACTGACAGATTTGTAGCCATCACGAATTGTAAAACCTTTCATTCCGCGATCTACAAGAAAGGCNGTAATTCGNTTTTTGGGCCCTTTTGGNGTCAGGTCCTCGCCGGTCGCGATGAANACAATAATAAAGTCNGCATGATCTGCACCACTGATAAAATGCTTGGTACCATTAACCACCCAGTCNGTCCCTTCCTGNNTCGCGGTGCATTTCATGCTACGAACGTCCGAACCNGCACCGGGTTCAGTCATAGCCAAAGCATCCATACGCTCACCGCGAACAGCGGGCATCAAATATCGTTCAACTTGCTCGCCTTCGCAGGCCATAAGAATATTTTGAGGGCGACCAAAGAAATGATTGAGTGCCATACTTCCACGGCCAAGTTCACGTTCTACCAAAGCAAAATCCATGTGACTTAAACCAGCGCAGCCAACAGACTCAGGAAAATTACAGGCATAGAAACCCAAGTCTAATGTTTTTTGTTTTATTTCTTGTGCTATTTCGNTCGGGACCTCTCCACTACGTTCCACGAGCTCCTCATGTGGGTAAATTTCTTTTTCAACGAANGAACGAACGGTATTAACAATCATCTCTTGTTCNGNGGAAATTCCATACTGCATTTTCAAAGTCCTTNTTNGGCAATTAAGTTGCGTAGTCGCTGCCTTCTTCATTTAAAATAGTTTTCAGTTCCTCTAAATATTGAACGCCCTGTTCAGGATAGCTTTCGAGCTCACATGCAGTTTTTTCAGCAATGGCTTCTTTCAATATTCGCAGTTTNTGACCCGTTTGGAGGGCAAGCAAATAAGTCTGACACGCGCGTTCAAAATAATACATTCTATTGAAAGTCTCAGCGACAGTTTCACCGATAATCAGAATACCGTGATTACCCATAATCATTACGTTTTTTTTGGGATCGTCAAAAAGTGCTGCACAGCGTTCGCCCTCTGATTCAAAGGCTAGCCCTCCATAATTCTCGTCAATCACGTAGCGGTTGAAGAACATACATGCATTTTGATCGATTGGAGGTAGACGACTATCTGCAAGTGATGCCAGTGCGGTCGCATAGGGTGAATGCACATGCATCGCACAACGTGCATGTTTGCAATGTCGATGTAACCCTCCGTGTAAGCCCCAGGCTGTCAGGTCTGGTGCATCAGGTCCATCCATACCCGATTGATCGTTAGCATCAATGACAATTAAATTTGAAGCTTTGATCCGAGAGAAATGCATTTGATTTGGGTTCATTAAAAACTTAGTACCGTCTGGGTTAATGGCATAACTGAAGTGGTTAGCAACNCCCTCGTGCATATTGAATTTTACAGTCCATCGAAAAGCGGCTGCTAAATTTACACGTTCTTCCCAATGATCAATATTTGGGCGGTNATTATTTTCTTTCACCATCATATTTTTACCTGCTTTTTATGAAAAATTTGTAATTCAAATCCTAAAATTCCAAAGCTTATTGTTTATTGCTAACCAATGTTTGGAGACAATCAGTTTAATAAAAATTTTTCAACAAAATATTTTACATGGGATATTTATTTTAAAGCCTCATTTCGCAATAATGAAAGGGTCTTGCTTCTTTCGATAAAATTGGAGAACTTTGAACATGGAACATCGTTTCAAAACATGGCCGGAAAGTGCTGCTCAGTTGATAGCCGTGGCCGCGGGCCGTGCNCCAGCTGATACTGTAATTTTAGGTGGTCAGCTAGTTAATGTTCATACTNGAGAAATTTTGCGCTGGGATGTGGCTATATCAAAGGGACGAATTGCCTATGTTGGTCCCGATGCGGGTCATTGTATCGGCGATGAAACNCAAGTNTTACANACNGAAGGTTTTTTAATTCCCGGTCTTTGCGATGGTCACATGCATATTGAGAGTGGTATGTTGACCCCTGCTGAATTTGCCAGAGCGGTAATTCCACATGGAACTACAACGATGTTCACAGATCCACATGAAATTGCCAATGTGCTGGGGGTTGATGGCGTAAAACTGATGCATGACGAAAGTTTATTGCAGCCTATTAATATATTCACACAAATGCCAAGTTGTGCTCCCTCTGCACCAGGCTTGGAGACTACAGGGTACGAAATTACTGCTGCTGATGTGGCTGAGGCAATGACTTGGCCAGGTATAATAGGCCTAGGAGAGATGATGAATTTTCCTGGTGTAATCGATGGTAATTCTCAAATGCTTGCTGAAATGGCTGCAACGGCTAATGCTGGCAAAACAATTGGTGGACATTATGCTAGTAATGACCTCGGGACTGCATTTCATGCTTATGTTGCAGGTGGGCCAGCTGATGATCATGAAGGAACTCAAGAAATTGACTCTATGATGCGTGCTCGTCAGGGGATGCGTTCGATGTTGCGTTTGGGTAGTGCCTGGTACGATGTTGAAAGCCAAATAACTGCTATCACTCAGCGAGGCCTTGATCCGCGTAACTTTATTCTGTGTACAGATGATTGTCACTCTGGAACTTTGGTGAATGACGGGCATATGAACCGTGTTGTTCGCCATGCGATTGCTTGTGGATGTGATCCGGTGGTGGCTTTGCAGATGGCAACTCTAAATACAGCAACCCATTTTGGTTTAGAACGTGAACTAGGTAGTATTACCCCAGGTCGTCGTGCAGATATAATTTTTACGAGTGATCTTGAATGTTTGCCAATAGATCACGTTATTGCTCGTGGTAATACTGTAGCGGTTAAAGGTGACATTAGGACTGATTGCCCACACCTGTCTTGGCCCAAGAGTGCTCGCAAGACTGTAAATATGGGAGAAGAAAAACATCCGGAAGACTTTTTGATTCCAGCGCCGAAGGGAGCCTCCTCGGTAGATGTAAAGGTTATTGGGGTGATAGAAAATCAGGCACCTACTAAAGCTCTGGATGCACGCTTGCCTGTAAAAAATGGTAATATTTGTAGTAAAAATGAGATTTGCCAAATTGCCTTGATTGAACGTCATAAGGCGACTGGAGTAGTGACAAATGCTTTTGTAACGGGTTTTGGGTATCAGGGCGAAATGGCAGTAGCTTCAACCGTGGCGCACGATAGCCATCATATGATCGTTGTTGGTACATGTCGAAAAAACATGGCATTGGCATCAAATCGTCTGGCTGAAGTTGGGGGTGGTGTTACGGTATGGAAAGATGGCTCTGAGTTAGCTCTTGTAGAGCTGCCTATTGCTGGCCTTATGTCTGATGCGCCGGCCTTAATGGTTGCGGCAAAAGCAGATCGGATGACGGAGGCGATAAAAGAGTGTGGGTGTTCATTAAATAATGCCTACATGCAACATTCTTTACTTGCTTTGGTGGTGATTCCTGAAATTAGAATAAGTGACCTGGGTCTGATAGATGTAACAAAATTTGAAATTACAAATCTAGTGAAGGGTTCTGAATGACCAAGAAAGAGGATGAACAGGCATTGATTTCACCGGCTGTTAAGCCATCGCAGAACTTTGAAAATTCAAGAGAAGCTGTTGCTTATTTGATAGTTTTGTACCAAGAGGCAGCAGAATTTTTGTGTGAAAAGTTTGTTTCAGTCCTAGGAAACGGTGAAAGTAGAAACCGGTACCGAGCTTATTATCCAGAAGTTCGCATCACAACAAATAGTTATGCATCTGTAGATAGCAGGTTATCTTTTGGTCATGTTACAGGCGCTGGAAAATTCGCAGCCACTATTACCCGTCCATCTATGTTTCGTCAGTACCTTGAACAACAAATAGGCTTACTTATCGAAAATCATAAAGTACCTATAGAGATTGCTTATTCTGATACTCCCATCCCTATCCATTTTGCGATCGCTAATGACCCCGATCTTGTTGTTCCGCCTGAAGCTGCTGGATTTACATTACGAGATGTTTTTGATGTCCCTGACCTTAACACCCTGAACGATGATATAGTTAATGGCGTTGTAGTTACAAAGGCTGATGGACATATGCCGCTGGCCCCATTTAGTGCGCAGCGGGTCGATTATTCATTGGCGCGTTTAGCCCATTATACAGCTACCAGTCCTGAGCATTTTCAGAACCATGTCTTATTTACGAATTACCAATTTTATGTAGAAGAATTTGAGGCGTTTTCACGTCAGCAGTTAGACGATCCTTCTAGCGGTTATTTTTCTCTCGTCGGGACGGGAAATCATAGTATCGAAAATGGATCTGAATTTTTAGAAGGTTCAGATAAAATTCCCCAGATGCCAACCTATCATTTGAAAAGGGCTGATGGCAGTGGGATTTCTCTTGTAAATATAGGTGTTGGCCCATCAAATGCTAAAACTGCAACTGATCACATTGCGGTTCTGCGCCCTCACGCATGGTTGATGGTCGGGCATTGTGCTGGTTTGCGAAACTCTCAAGATCTTGGTGATTTTGTATTGGCCCATGCTTACCTTAGAGAAGATCATGTATTGGATGAAGATGTGCCAATTTGGGTTCCAATTCCAGCGCTTGCTGAAATACAAACTAGTTTAGAGCAAGCAGTTGCAGAAATAACAGAATACAGTGGCTATGATTTAAAAAAGATAATGCGTACTGGCACAGTGGCTACAATTGATAATCGAAATTGGGAATTAAAGGATCAATCTGGCCCTGTACTGCGTTTGAGCCAGTCGCGTGCAATTGCCTTAGATATGGAAAGTGCAACAATCGCAGCTAACGGCTACAGGTTTCGTGTCCCTTATGGGACATTACTATGTGTGAGTGATAAGCCATTACACGGAGAATTAAAATTGCCTGGAATGGCTACGGATTTTTANAAAACCCAAGTTACACGGCACCTTAGAATTGGAATTAGAGCTATGGAAATCCTGCGAGAGATGCCGCTGGAAAGCATCCATTCCAGGAAGTTAAGAAGTTTTCAGGAGACNGCTTTCNTGTAATTTAAAGAAAAAATGCTTTTTTTTTAATTAATTTGCTACAATTTGTTGTGTCTTANCACAATATACAGTTAGATAGGGGTGATTGGTGCCCAAGGTGTTGGGCTTTTTAGGAGAAAATACATGTCGAAACCTATGACGAAGACACAGTTAGTTGCTACTTTAGCAGATAACATGAGTACTGATAAAAAATCCGCAGCAGCTTCACTAGAAGCAATCTGTGATCTTATCACGAGCGAAGTATCTGGCGGTGGCGCTGTTACTCTACCTGGAGTTGGCAAAATCTATTGCCGTGAACGTCCAGAACGTATGGTGCGTAATCCAGCAACTGGTGAAAGCTTCAAAAAAGCTGCAGACAAAGTAGTAAAAATGACTATTGCAAAGGCACTGAAAGATAGCGTTAACAGCTAAAAAACTAAAATTTTAAATTTTAAGCCCACCTTTAGTTTTCTTTAGGTGGGTTTTTTTATTCATAAAACTGCAGCTAAAGTCTACTAAATGTTGAGTAAATGCACTGAAAACTCAAGCGCCTTGCTTCTTTAACTAATATTAATCAATGCTCTTTAGATAAAAAAATGTGAAAGACCCATTGGATGGATATACGTGCTATTTTTGCTGGTTTAGTTTTTGCACTCATTTGGTCATCTGCCTTTACATCTGCACGAATTATTGTAGCTGATGCGCCACCAATGCTGGCATTATCTCTAAGGTTTTTGATTTCTGGCTTAATTGGAATTGGTATAGCGCGGCTCATCGGACAATCTTGGAAACTGACACCTGAGCAATGGAAAGCCACGGTTGTTTTTGGTATCTGCCAAAACGCCCTCTATCTTGGATTAAATTTTGTGGCGATGCAGACTATTGAGGCATCTTTAGCGTCTATTATCGCATCAGCAATGCCTTTGGCTGTTGGATTCTCTGGATGGATAATATTTGGTGAGCGTCTTTCAGGTCTCGGTGTGTTCGGGCTATTTGTTGGTGCATTTGGTGTAGCCCTTATTATGGGTGTCCGTTTGCAAGGTGGTGCTGATCTAATAGGTTTATTACTTTGTATCATTGGTATGGTCTCCCTGACCGTTGCAACTTTAGCGGTNCGGGGAGCGTCATCCGGTGGGAATCTCTTAATGATAGTTGGNCTGCAGATGCTAATAGGATCGGTACTGCTGGCGATACCTGGTTTTTTATTAGAGCAACCAACTGTTGTTTTCACACCCAGCTTAATAATTGCTTTNTTATATACTGTTTTAATGCCGGGACTTATTGCAACCTTTATTTGGTTTTGGCTAGTAGGACGCATAGGTGCTGTAAAAGCTGCTACATTTCATTTTTTGAATCCATTTTTTGGTGTTGCTATTGCTGCATTTTTTTTAGGAGAGAATTTGAGACTGTCGGATATATTGGGTGTTATTGTCATAATGGCTGGTATTTTGGCTGTTCAACTANCTCGCCAGACCTCGGACTAATTACATTATTTATTCGCAATGAATTTTTAATAGATAAATAGTAGCTTAAACAGGGACCAAATGAATTTAAATCTCTTACTGATTAATTTTAAACCAGATAGATTTTTATTTTGTAGGCNNNGCAGAGGTATTTAAAAAAAATCATAGGTCACTGACGTCATCTACATCATTAAGTGTATCTAAATAACCGATGCTGAGATTTGAAAGACTTGCTATAGTATCGGAAAGAGCTTTGTTACTTGACCACCGCACAGATTTAAACATCTGTCTCGACAGAGGTTTGTCCCTTTTTAATCCGATCAACCAATAGCCNCCATCCTGCGCGGGTCCTAAAGTCACTTGATGATTACCCAAAATACGAAACGCCGCCCAAATTTTTTGGATGTTAACTTTAGGTATATCAGCCCCTATAATGCACACAGGTCCTGGTGGTAAAAATTTAAATATAGCTCTCATACGGTCGCCTAAATTCCCTTTTCCTTGTGGAATACGGGCTACACTTGGTGACCAAAACCTACTTTGAANTACNTCATNATCTGGAGATATTGCAAGNATGAGTTCCCATCTGGGGTCGACCAAGCGTCGTATTAGCTGCTGACTTTGATGTCGAAACCACCAGGCTGCAGCCGTCATGCCGATACTGTTCCCAAGTCGGGTTTTTACTCGCCCGGCGCGGGGTTCCTTCACCATAATCACCAGTCGTCTGCGATATTTAGGTGAAATAATCACTTAAAATCCTGGTGTAGATTGATTTTAATTTGTGGATGTGCGCTATCTCTACTCGCTCGTCAACTTGATGCATAGTTTTTCCTACCAACCCAAATTCTACTACTGGACAATGGTGTTGAACAAAGCGGGCGTCTGAAGTCCCTCCGCTGGTTGAAAGTACTGGTTCACGGTTAGTTTCAACTTGAACTGCTCGGGCAACAAGATTGGAAAACGTTCCNGGTGGNGTAATAAAACTTTCTCCAGAGATATGTATTTTAGTATTTATATCAACACCAAACGTATTGATTATATCGTCNGTATGTTGCCTCAACCAATCNGTTATGCTTTTTCCCGAATGGGCATCATTGAAACGAATATTTACAGTAGCGGAACTTTGCGCCGGGATCACATTTGTTGCTGGATTTCCTGTATCGATATTCACAACGGCAACAGTTGAAGCGTCAAAATGTTTGGTACCTTGATCTAATTCAGAAGTACTGAGCTGATCAATCAATCGGGCCATGGCTGGCAGAGGATTTTTAGCGCGATGTGGATAGGCTGAATGACCTTGTACACCTACCACTGTAAAGTGAGCATTTAACGATCCTCTACGTCCAATTTTTATCATTTGGCCCATTTCGTCAGGACATGTTGGTTCACCTACAAGACAAACATCCATAACTTCTTTATTGGCTTTCATCCAATCCAATAAAGCCAAAGTTCCATCTTTGGCAGGACCCTCTTCATCTCCTGTGATTGCTAGAACCACTGACCCATTGGGAGGGGTGCTGGTTACAAAATCTATTGCTGCTGCTACGAATGCAGCAACTCCTGATTTCATATCGGTTGCGCCACGACCATACATCCACCCATTATGGATTTCTGCACCAAAGGGATCTACTGACCATAATGAAAGGTCCCCAACAGGGACCACGTCTGTGTGCCCATTAAAGCCGAAGGTATTTCCACTTCCCCAGCGAGCGAATAAGTTTGAAACTTGGCCACGGTCAACTCGCGTACATGTAAAACCATGTTTTGATAGTTTTTTTTCAATTAGTCTTAGTGCGCCTCCCTCATTTGGCGTAATCGTAGAACATTTAATTAAGTCAGCTGTGAGGTCTGCTGCGTCAATCATTGCATGCTCCTTGGGTCAGTTTCAAAAAATGGGGTCATTTGTGCGACTATTACACTATTTTCATTCAGAGCCCGTTGCATTAAGTCGCGNTCACTTTTTGATATATCATGGCCATCATTCAGACGTTCGTGCAGGGTTCCATATCCCGTAACATCCAAGGGAGCGAGATCTGCTTTTTTTAAAACAGCAACAGTCTCTCTCACTGCTTCAGCTTCGTCTACTCCACTCGCGTATACCATTAAGGACCCACCAGTAGCTTCGGTTGGAAGACCATCTCCTTTTTTACGCCCTATCTCAACGAGTAGGGTAAATACATTATGTGGACGTTTTTTCTTCTCGNTCATANTTTTTATCTTAAATAATCACTTGTCACAACTCATTGTATTGTTAGCAACATGTGGTTTCGAAAGCTTACAAATATTAATCACGAAGTAGCTCGTTGATCGCTGTTTTGGATCTTGTCTTTGCGTCTACGCGTTTAACAATAACTGCACAGTAAAGACTGATATTATTCTTTGAGGGCATGGAGCCTGCAACCACGACTGAATATGGTGGCACCTCTCCGTATTTAACTTGTCCTGTTTCACGGTCCACAATTTTTGTAGATTTCCCTATGAAAACCCCCATACCGAGAACTGAGCCTTCGCGAATGATGCAACCTTCAACTACTTCAGAACGGGCTCCAATAAAGCAGTTGTCTTCAATTATAGTTGGACCGGCTTGCATTGGTTCTAATACGCCACCTATGCCCACTCCGCCGGAAAGATGCACGTTTTTGCCAATTTGAGCGCAGCTGCCGACTGTGGCCCAAGTATCTACCATTGTACCGGTATCAACGTAAGCGCCGAGGTTTACAAAAGATGGCATTAAAACAACGCCCGGTGCGATATATGCTGATTTTCTAACAACGCAATTTGGTACAGCACGAAAACCAGCTTCAGTCCAATTTGTTTTGTTCCAATCTTGCCATTTATTATCGACTTTGTCCCACCAGCTTCCACCTTGCGCGCTTCCGCTCTGTAGTTCCATGTCTTTTAATCTAAAACCCAGCAGGACTGCTTTTTTTGCCCATTGGTTGACAAACCATTGCCCGTCCGTTTGCCTCTCTGCTACGCGCAAAGTACCACTATCAAGAGCATTTAAAGTATGTTCGATAGACTCTCTTATTTCGCCCGTTGTTGAGGGTGTTATTGTATCGCGTTTGTCCCATGCGGCCTCGATTGCGGTTTCTAGCTGGGCTTGTGACATGAATGCCTCCGATNAAATAGATTTAGATTGCTGATACTAAAACTAGTTAGCTACGTCTACGTTCATTTATCGGTCACGGCTTTAGCTGCTGTATTGAATAAAATACCAATTGTTATTTTCTTAGAGCATAATAGTATACTTAAAATTTGGCCATTTAGAAAGTTATTGATATTTTTTTTAGATAGCCTTGTTTAGGAATAATCTGAGCTGAGTTAATAAACCTAGTGGTTACCAGAGTTCTATCCCTTATAACTGTTGGATCTTTGCTAATCTTTGGAAATAGTGAGAGAATTAAAAATGGTGGACAAAAATCGCAAGCATCAGATGCGTGCTAGTCATGAAGATTTGATAGCAGCAAAAATTACACCAAACACGTCGCAAACTCGAGCTCCCGCGTACCGCCTAGCCTTTGACGACTCAGAGTTTCTCTGTCGTGATGATTTGAGACCCATTAGACTTCAACTCGAAATGTTGAAGCCCGAAATCATACTGGAAGAGCAGGGAGTGAAATCAACCATCGTCCTTTTTGGTGGTGCCCGTATTCCAGACCCTGAAAAGTCCGAAAAATCAATCACTGATGGGCCAAATAATCTAAGTAAATACTATATGGAGGCCAGACAGTTTGCTGAAAAAATTACATTACAGTCAGATGGTTGCCAGAATGTCATTGTTACTGGAGGTGGTCCTGGGGTTATGGAAGCGGGAAACCGTGGGGCGCACGATGCTGGTGGTCGGTCAATAGGTTTGAACATTGTCCTTCCCAATGAACAGGCGCCAAATTCTTATGTGACACCAGAACTTTGTTTTAATTTTCACTATTTTGCGTTGAGAAAAATGCACTTTTTAATGCGAGCGAATGCGATATGTGTTTTCCCTGGTGGATTTGGAACATTGGATGAAATGTTTGAAAGCCTAACCCTTATTCAAACAGGTCGTATGGCACCAGTGCCGTTTTTATTATTTGGTGAGGCCTTTTGGCGTTCGATTGTAAACTGGGAGTCTTTGGTAGATTTTGGAACAATCACAGCTGAAGATTTGGCACTAATTAAATTTGTCGAAACGGCTGACGAGGCACTAGCAGAAATCAAAAAATGGCAGAGCTAAATTGAACTGTGTGAATATTAAAAAGATTTAATATGAGTACGAAAATAATCTTATCATTTTTTAAATTCCAGAAAGCTTTAATTTTCAGTTTCTGCGGCAACTTCTTTTGCGCTTTTTCTAGCTCGTTCAGTAGCGGACTTGAGCTGACCGCATGCAGCAAGTATATCCTCCCCTCTTGGCTTACGTACCGGGCTGGCATAGCCCGCCCTAAATATTATTTCAGAGAACGCATGGATCCGATTATTAGAAGAGCGTTCATAAGGTGCGCCTGGCCAGGGATTAAACGGAATTAAATTAACTTTTGCTGGTATGCCTTTAATCAATTCTAGCAGGCGGTAAGCATCATCATCGCTGTCATTAATATTTTTGAGCATAACGTACTCAAAAGTAATCCTTTCAGAATTACTGACCTTTGGGTAATCATGCAATGCATCAATCAAAGTACTGAGGTTCCAACGTTTGTTGATTGGAACTAATTTGTTTCGAACTTCATCGGTAGTTGCGTGAAATGAAATAGCCAGAAGGCAGCCAATTTCAGTGGCCGTTCTTGCAATTTCTGGTACCACGCCTGAAGTTGACAGAGTAATTCGACGGCGTGACAGAGAAATTCCTTCGGGGTCCATTGCAATTTTCATAGCGTCACGCACATTTTCAAAATTATAGAGTGGCTCCCCCATGCCCATCAAAACAATGTTAGATAAAAGACGAGTAGTATTTAAGGGTTTATGGTCAACTTTAGGCCATTCGCCTAAATCATCTCGCGCAAGCATAACCTGTCCAATAATTTCTCCTGCAGTGAGATTTCTTACAAGTTTTTGTGTACCGGTATGGCAAAATGAACACGTTAGGGTGCAGCCAACTTGGCTGCTGATACAAAGTGTGCCCCTATCTTGCTCGGGGATGTAAACAGTTTCAACTTCATGCCCTCCTGCTATTCTTATTAGATACTTTCTGGTTCCATCTTTTGAAACTTGTTTTGATACGGTCTCTGGTATGTCGATTTTGAAATGTTGTTTTAAGAGACTGCGATAGTCTTTTGACAAATTTGTCATCAAATCAAATTTGCGTACACCTTTCTGATAAATCCACTGCCAGATTTGTCCTGTCCGCATTTTTGCCTGTTTTTGGTTAGTACCGGCTTCAACTAAGGCATCATGTAACCCATGACGTGTAAGTCCCACTAAATTAGTTGGTCCATCCTGTAATTTACGGGGTATAGTTAACAGGTCTTGTGTTATTGGAACTGAGGCATCAGTCATAATTGACATCCATTTAGCTAATGTCTTCCCATATCAAAAACTCGACTCTTTGCCAATTTATCGAATGGTGTCAGCTGGAGCAGCGTTTTTTGGCTTCTTTTAAGGCAGCGGTAAAACCAAGTAAGCTAAATGTATCTTTGGTAACAGTTCCACGTTTCGATTGAGCAGTAATTATTGCTTTAGNTCCACGTTTCATCGCTNCAATAATTTTTTCATCATCANCTGTATTTGGAGGCCATGCCCACTCTCCCTCCNNTGGCAGCTCATAGGTTGCATCATCGATTTTCATGCTAATATTGCGGCCATCAGCGAAGGGATATCCTCCAGTAAAGGCAATTTGCCCNTCAACCTTATCAGCGGGTCGAAATATCGCAAAAAGTTGAATTTGTCCTCGTTTTACTTTAACCTTAACNCCATNTCGTTTGTTCTCAATTTCTTTTGGCGCTGAGACAGCCCAGCACTCCTTTGGATTGTCTCCCACAAAAACAGACCAATCAGATTTTGCAGCTACACGGTTAGAAGTTTCTTCTGCATTAACATTTGAGCTTAAAGCGCTCAACATAGAGAAAACAAGGAAATTAGTTTTTTTAAACATTCAATACGCCTTTANTTAAAACTTATACTACGCGTCAACGGCTACCTTTTTATCTGGCCTGATAAAGTGTGGTTTGCTATTACTAAACTTAACGCACGTAGACCCCTTTGGGGAACCCCTCATTAGCTAAGTGTGGNAAAAAAATGCTTGTTGGAGTAAAAAATATTGCGCTCAGTTCCATTAGTTGAAGTTTGGAGAGGTGATTTTCTTGAAAGTCAGCACTATGGACATGTTGTTATTNCTAATTTTGAAGGTGAAATCATACAGTCNTGGGGCAATCCAGATCATGTAATTTTACCACGATCTTCGTGTAAAATCCTGCAAGCTTTGCCATTAATCACGTCTGGTGCTGCAGATTTTTTTGGTCTTACAGCCGAACANCTAGCATTATGCTGTGCTTCACATCAGGGTGCTGAAATACANTCCAANATTATAAAAACTTGGCTAGTCTGNTNTAGGAAAAAANGATAATGATTTCCGCTGTGGTACNCAGTGGCCGCGGGANTCTGCNGCCAGCNNNTTAATGATAANGGCGGATAAATCTCCTTGCCGNTTTCACAATAATTGCTCTGGTAAGCANAGTGGATTTTTAACGCTTGGAGAACANCTNGGTGGAGGCCCTGAATACCATATGGNGGACCATCCTGTTCAAGAGGCTGTATTGAACACATTCGAAGAGCTGACTTGTGAAACAAGTCCTGGATATGGAATTGATGGGTGCTCGGCACCCAATTGGGCCTGTACTATTAGTGGGTTAGCGCGTGCCATGGCGCGCTGCTCTGGAAATGGATCTGATATTTTGAGCTTGGCATCAGTGCGCTTACGTGAAGCTATGATGGTACATCCTGAATTAGTTGCAGGTGAAACTAGGGCATGTACAGAATTGATGCGCGCAGCTCCTGGTGTTGCCTTGAAAACAGGTGCAGAAGCGGTTTTTACGGCAATAATACCCAGTGAAAAGTTAGGCATAGCCATCAAAGTTGAGGATGGAGCTTTTCGCGCAAGTGAAGCTCTTATTACGGCTTTGTTGGTTAAAATGGGGTTTTTGAATGATCAGCATCCATCTGCTTTGAGGCGATTAGGCCCGATATACAATTGGGATGGTTTGCAAACTGGTCATATCGAGGTGACCTTGGTTTGACTATTGGATTTGTTACCAGTCAGAGATTAATAAAAGTCTGATTTTTTGTAACCCTGAAGGTAGAGTAAGGCGGTGAGATCACCATGGTTAATTTTGGCAGTTACTTGGTCTTGTACAGCCTGTTTCGCATGCAGTGCTACTCCCATTCCTGCTTGTTGCAACATCTCCACATCATTTGCTCCGTCACCCACTGCCAAAACTTCTTCAGGACTCAGACCTAGTTTCGAGGAAATATCCCTCATTGCCTTAGCTTTAGCTTTGCTATCTATGATTGGTGGTTCTAATTCTCCTGTAAAATTTTGGTTTTGGTGAATTAATTTATTAGCGACATGCTCATCAAATCCAATTTTTTTTGCCACTATTTGGGTAAAATTAGTAAACCCACCGCTAATTAGAGCCGTATATCCACCATTTGCTTTCATCGTTGCGATCAGAGTGCTTCCACCTTTGGTAAAGGAAATACGTGTGTTATAGACCTGCTCTACAATGCTCAAAGGCAAACCTTTCAATAGTGCAACACGTTCTTTTAGTGCTTGTCTAAAGTCTAGTTTCCCTTCCATAGCGAGTTCTGTTATTTTTGATACTTGCAAACCAAAGCCAGCCTCTTCCGCCATTTCATTGATACATTCTTGTTCAATCATGGTACTATCCATATCAGCTATCAAAATGGCTTTTCGGGATTTGTGCTTAGGTAGGACGATCAGGTCGATGCCCAAAATCTGCATTTCCTTCCATATCAGCTGAAGGTTTTCGGGTTTTTTAAAAATTTCAAATTTGGCAGCTTCATTCGTAGCTAACCATACCAGGTTACGCCCATCCCATGTGTAAAAGAGTGACTGAACCAATGGAGGTGTGACCTTTAGTTTACCTGGTGTGCAAATTAGTGTTACCGTGAACATGTTTATGTCCCTTCTTAGTGATATGGCGATTTGCCAATAACCGAGTCAAGTTACAAGTGGTTCACTTAGCACTAAAAACTCTAGGTATGTTTGAGGAAGTTAAGGAAATTGATTAAAATGATTAAGCAGCTGTTATTAATTGTCGTATTTTTTATGATAACTCCTGCCACTGCAGAAGTAATGTTCCCAGATCTTGAAGCAGATGATCTGAATGGTCGCACCTTAAGTTTGCCTAAAGACCTGCCCGGGAAGCCAACAATAGTGTTGATAGCATTTAAGAGAAAGCAGCAATCTAGTGTGGATGAATGGGTTGA
>NZVF01000022.1 GCA_002698165.1 Planktomarina sp.
TGAGATGCTGGATGGAATTTCCCACCGTAAAATATGCCTTTATTGGTTTCTGGTGTTAAGAGTTCTTCAATTATATTTGGCATTTTAATCCTCATTTTGATTAGCATCAGTTAGTGCATAAAGATTTGCGATCAGCAACTTGGTATTGATAGCTGTTAAAAATTTTTTGAGATTACTTTTTATGTGGTGAAATGTATATGAAATTATAATAAGTTACCTTTAAATGTTTATTTAAATAGAAATAAAATTGACGCTAGCTACTCGGAAAGGCTACCGTTTGTTATTGAAGCAAAGGTTGCAAAACAGTTTTAAAATATTTGTTTGCTTTGTTGGTTAGGAAAAAGAAATGTCTGTAAATAGCAGTGGGGTTAAAAAAATGATGCAAGCAGCTCTACTTACCGAATACTCTAAGCCGCTAGAGATAAAAACTGTACCCCGGCCGGTTCCTAAAGTTGACGAAGTTTTAGTAAAAATAGAGGCAAGTGGAGTCTGCTTTACTGATGTTCACATTTGGCGTGGTGAACATGCTGCGCCAGATCCATTGCCGTTGATAATGGGCCATGAGGGCGTTGGTACGGTCGTTGAACTTGGCGCTGCTGGCGGACGCTTAAAAATTGGTGATAGGGTTGGTATTGGTTACGTATTTGGAGCCTGTGGAGATTGTAGAGAGTGTTTAACAGGTGGTGAAAATTATTGTGGAGATTTTGATGCTACTGGCTTTAACGTAAGTGGTTGTTTTGCTGAATATGTATGCATGCGACACGAATGGGCTAATCGTATTCCTAAAAATATTGATGCTATTCAGGCAGCACCCTTAATGTGTGCAGGAGCTGCAGCTTATTCCTCCTTTAAGAAAACGTCGGTTAATACTGGAGATACTTTAGCAATTTTTGGGCTTGGCGGATTAGGTCAATATGCTGTTCAAATTGCCAAGTTGTCTGGGGTGCGTGTTATTGCTGTAGATGTAAGCAAAGACAAATTGGAAAAAGCCAAAGAACTGGGAGCGGATGAGGTTGTTCGCGCAGACGAAAGTGCTGGAAGTGCAATCAAGGATCTCGGTGGTGCGGATGGTTGCGTTAATTTTGCACCGGTTGCGGCGACGTGGCCGCTAATGNTGGCGGCATGNAACCCNCGCGCCAACATTGTTCTTACCGCNGTTCCGGCGGANCAGATGGCATTTTATGCGCATGAAGTTATTGAGCGTGGTTTGCAAGTAATTGGTAGTTCTGCATCAAATCGCCAAGAAATGAATGAAATTTTAGCATTGGCCGCCGGTGGTAAAGTCAAAGGGGTCATTAATCCTCGTCCTTTTAAAAAAATTAATGATGCTTTGTCTGAGTTAATAGATGGTAAAGTCGAAGGACGAAGCGTTTTAACATTTGACTAAAATGTATGTTAGCAAAAAAATAGAGGGGCTTTAAATGGACTTGCAGCTTAGTGGTAAAAATGTATTAATTACAGGGGCTTCAATGGGCATTGGTGCACATCTTGCGGAAACATTTGCAGAAGAAAAGGTAAATTTGCATCTCACAGCGCGCAGTACAGATAAACTTGAAAAATTAAGAAATAGGATCCTTGCCAGTCATGACGTGGATGTAACCCTTCATTCGAGTGATCTCACTAAGAGTGGCGCTTGTGAAGAGTTGTTTGAGTCAGTTGGTGCCATTGACATACTGGTAAATAATGCTGGGGCAATTCCTAGTGGTAACCTTTGGGATGTTGATGAAGAGTCTTGGCGGAAAGGTTGGGACTTGAAAGTAATGGGATACATCAACCTTTGCAGATTATTTTATAAAAAAATGCAGCAGCAAGGTGAGGGTGTGATTATCAATAATATTGGAAATGGCGGTGAGGTGTTTGATGCAAAATATATTGCTGGCACAACTGGAAATGCCAGCCTGATGGCTTTCACGCGTGCTCTGGGTGGAAATAGCTTAGCTGATAATATCCGAGTAGTTGGCGTCAACCCAGGACCAGTTGATACTGACCGAATCTATAACATGTTGAAAAAGCGTGCAAAATCAGAACTGGGTGATGTTAATAAATATAAAGATTTAGAGGCAACCTATCCTCTTGGAAGGCCTGCTCATAAACATGAAATATCTGATCTTATCGTGTTTTTAGCTTCTTTTCGATCAGGCTACACTTCCGGTACTATATTTACGGTTGATGGTGGGATCGCGTCCCGTCGTTCGATCATTTGATATTGGGCCCCTTATGCAGCTCGATGCTAAAGTAAAACGAATTGGTATTTTGTTACCCTCTTCAAATTCTGTTTTGGAGCCGCTTGCAGCAAAAACTAATGTAGGATCGAATATTTCATTTCACTTTTCACGCTTAGGGGTAATTGATATTACGCTGGCCTCAAATTCTATAAATCAATTCACTTTAGCGGCCCAGTATGACGCTGGAAAATTACTATGTGATGCCAATGTTGATTGTGTAATTTGGGGTGGTACATCGGCCAGCTGGTTGGGCTTACAACATGACATTGATTTTTGCACATCATTTACTCAAAAAACGGGCGTTTCGGCGGGTACTTGTGTTCTTGAAATGAACCAAATTATGGCGAGTGATAGAGTAAAAACTTATGGTCTTGTTACGCCCTATACTTCTGATGTTCAGTATCAAATTATTGAAAACTACAAAACCCTTGGATTTTCTTGCGTCAGTGAGCAACACTATGGGGGTATATTAAGTAATGATTATGCCTCAATACCGACTGCGCAAACAGAAAAGATGGTGCGTTTGGTAGCCAAGAAAAACCCAGATATCATCTTAATCATGTGCACAAACATGCGCGGTGCTACGGTTGCGGCAACATTAGCACCTGAATTGGGAATCCCAATCATGGATAGTGCTACTGTTGCGATACAATCAGGCCTGCGGCTAGTGGGTTAGACTTTTCTTTCAAGTTTCACCATAACTGTGGCCATTTTTTAGTGTTAAATAATTCGTCAATACTTATTTAAATAATTTCACACGCTTCATCAAATTTTAGTCTGTAGGAGCGGTCACGTACCTTATCTCCTCCAACACCATGACCAATATTTATAAGCATGCTGGCTCGCCAACTGCTATTGGCATAAAAACTTTCGTCTATTTTACTAGCGTTGAAGCCAATCATTGGGCCACAATCCAAACCAAGAGAGCGAGCCGCTACAATTAAATATCCGGTTTGGAGCCATGTGTTGAGGGCTGCTTTTTTAGCCAGTATTTCCTCGGGCTGGCTAGCTACAGCTTGGGCATCCAATTGAGGTGCAAGGTTTGGAACATACTTATGAAATTCGATATCATGTGCCACGATCGCTACCACTGGTGCAGACTGGATTTTTGGTCGGTTTCCCTCTCCAGCAGCGTCAATTACTTTTTTCCGTGATTCTTGTGAGGTCACAAATGTAAGCCGCATTGGGCAGAAGTTTGACTCTGTTGGTCCCATTTTTACAATTTCATAAAGTTGTCGCAAAACATCGTCGTTTACAGGCTTATCAGTATAAAAGCGGTGAGTTCTTGCTGCGATGAAGAGTTCGTTGAGATAGTCAGGTTGAGTCATTTTGTTTCTCTTTATTGATTATAAATTGTTAGTTGATTGGCCTACAAAATTTCTGTAAATTTATTATGGTCTAAAAAAGCCTGTTTGCCAACTTTGCTAATTGTCGTTGCTAAATCACGTATCTTTTTTGTATTCAAAATAGCATTTAAAACACCTTATATTTTTTCCAAAATAACCACGATGCGGAACAGTAATACTGTATTGCGGTTTTTAGTTGACGCCCACTGATTCAATATGCACCTATATCTGGAGTAGAAGATAATATTTTACCGGTGAATCTATGAATATGATTACCCCACTGGCTTAGGAATTAAATGTTATCAATGAGATTGTATGTCGTCATGTCGTTTGCCCAAGGCGTGACAAGTTTGTTTTTAAGGGTCGATTAGGAGAATACCATGATTAATAAAATAGTAACGGCAACTTATGCTATAGCAGCAATTTTGTCAGGGTCGGTCGCCCTTGCACAGGCCAATTTGACTGCAGANACNGCGTCGCCGNGTAGTGCCCCTGGAGTATCGGTNATTGCTNTATCTGAGGTAGCANCAAAATCTGGTGTAGCAAATATGCAGGTAAGCACGGGTCAAACTNTGACCAANTCGGTNCAAAACGTCGCGGAAGGCAAAACTGATGTAGCAGCAGCACCTTTTGTTTTGCCATTTTTNATGTCAAAAGCNGTTGGTCCTTANGCAAAGCTTGGTAAAGAAAAAGGGGCTGAGCTAACTGCCAATTTNGCTGTTTTGTATAGCTATAGAATTGCCTGCCAAGGTCTTTANGCCTATGANAGCGCAAATTTCCCAGGCTATGATGGAATTAANGGAGCNACNGTTTTNAATGGNCCACCGCGTGGAGCAGCGTTAACAAATGCNCGTGATTTAGTCCGTATTGTNACTGGTCTTGAGGAAAAGAAAGACTANACGGCTGTTCAGGTTAACTGGGGACAAGCAGTTAAAACTATTCAGGATGGTTCAGCAGATGCGATGGTTCTACCTATGAGTTTCCCAGATGGACGTATGACTGCAGCTCTTTCATCAGGTGATATGACTATATTCTCAATGCCCACTNAGGCTTTTAATGGTGATACTTTTCAAAAGTTCACTAAAAGGCCAGGTACGGTAGCTGTTACGCTTCCGATATCTGATATGGGATGGGGTGCAGGAGTAACTGTAAAATCTGAGGATGACCAATTCCGTTGCCCCGGGACAGTTGGTGGCGAAATTGTAAATAAGTCTATGGATTTTGANACAGCAAAAGGTCTTACTGCAGCTTTCCTTGATGGCTTGGACAGTGTCTACAAAGCTAAAGCACCATTCATGCCAAACTCATGGCATGGTGAAACNGATATNGCACTGACTGATATGTGTGGCTTGAACCCATTAAAGTATCATCCTGGTGCNGNNGCTGCTTGGGAAGACGCTGGTTATAGCNTTCCAGATTGNGCCAAGTAAACNGNTTANATTCTAAAGCGNCCGCGCNAATAAGTGCGGGCGCTTTTATTATNCTTCATTTAGAATCAAAATAATTTTCTTGGAAGGCTAGAGAATGTCGGGTGCTACAAAAGATGGCGGTGTCGCTCAAGACTTTGGCCTTAAACTGGTATATTTTCTGACTGTACTGATGGTTGTCATTGGTCTAATTAATGCTACGCCTGGGATTCCGGGCTATGATGATCTGGCCGCTCGGTTGACAGGAACACCTGGAACAACTTTCCGAAAATTTCCTTTTGAGTGGTTCTATCCTTTGTTCTTTGCTCTGATGATGCTGATTGTAGCATTGAAGCACTCGCTCTGGCGAGCCTGGTCNGACAGGAGTNTCATCCGTCGTCAGNTTNGGNCTNTTTATGGACATAGCACTNGTNGTGATGGCTGNAANTNTTTCTTTAACCTATGTGGTGGAAATTGAAGCTATATGTCTAATTGACCAAGTCACTGGTGATCGTGCTCGCCTTATTGCTGAAAGTCTTAATTCGGAAAAAGAGATGGCTGAGTTACTCGGAATGGAACCACCGACCACTGTTGATGATCCGCAATGTGTAAACACAACTGGTGGATGGCTCGTTTTGATTGTTGGTCTCGCAATAACAGTTTTTCTTGGATACAATATTAAAGTTTGGGGACTGCCATTGGTTTTAGTCGCCATTGTTATTGCCGCTTATACTATCATCACTGTTCTTGTTTGGTATTTTCATGGTCCAGACGATATAAACAAATATCTTATGACCAAGCTTGCTGGCGAACCCCGCCTTTTAAGTGATGGGCGCCCGCGGATTCATGATATTTTAGTCAATAATTCAACGGGTATGCTTGGCCGTTTCATGGACATTGTTTTNAATACGATTTTTCCTTATTTGGTTCTGGGTTCNNTATTTGGCAGTTCTGCTGGTGGTNGNTCNTTAATTAAAGTTGCTTTTCGCNTAACTCGNCAACTTCGAGGGGGCCCAGCGCATGCTGCAATTGTTTCATCAGCNATGTTTGGAACNATNTCAGGNGGTCCAATTGTTAANGTTTTGTCTACTGGTGTTNTGACTATTCCAATGATGATAAAGCGNGGNTTTTCAAAAACTTTTGCTGGNGGCGTTGAAGCTGCNGCTTCATCGGGTGGTTCAATTATGCCACCNGTAATGGGCGTTGCCGCTTTTGTTTTGGCTGCNTTAACNGCTGTNCCTTACTCAAGCGTGATTGTGGCTGCCGTCATACCAGCTTTGTTTTATTTTTTCTGTCTTTTNCTTTCTGCTGTTTTCCAGTCGCGAAAACAAAACATACAGGCAATTGGAACACTTACTGAAGAAATGAGGCTTGCATTCCAAGATTTTTTAAATTTGTTTATGATTTTGGCACCAATATTTTTAATTCTTGTGATGCTTTTAACTGACAAAGGCTCAGTAGGATGTGGCGTATTGGGTGGAATCATGGGTGCAGAAAGAGTTATTACTGCAGATGGTTGTAATGTAGTTAGCCTACCTTGGATTCTACAGCTGGTGACAAATGCTGCCGGTGATGCCGGGAGTGCTGGCTGGATGGCTGTTATACTCCTTCTGGCGTTACTTTTTTTGGATCCAGAAGTGCGAGCAAAGCCAAAAAAGATTATTGATGGCCTGTCGAAAGCAGGAATATTGATATCTACACTCTATTTAATGTTTTTAGCAGTCTCAATAATTGATTTCTGCCTGAATTTTACTGGGCTTCCCACCTTTTTGTCACTCGATGTTTTACAGTGGCTTCAGAGTTTAAACCTTGGAAAAGGTGGGCCTTTGGTATTCCAATTGGTTGCGCTCTTTTTAACAATGTTTATTGCTATTCTGCTTGGAATGGGGATGCCGGCTGTTCCCGCATACATTAACGTTGCGCTGCTAATGGGCCCAGTCTTGGCTGGATTAGGAATTGCGACGTTCACTGCGCATATGTTTATTTTTTATTTTGCTGTCGCTAGTGCTATCACTCCACCGGTTGCCCTTGCAGCCTTTGCAGCCTCCAGTATTACAAATGCTGGACCTATGAGTACTGCATTTTCGGCTGTAAGATCTGGAATTGTCATATTTATTATACCATTTGTTTTTGCTTTGTATCCTGAGGTTTTGTTGATTGAGGAAAGTATGATTGAGGCTGGCACGAATAGTGGAGCAATTACGTATCTACCGGGTTATGATGGTACAATTGATATTAAAGCACTTGGTCTTTTATTGTTCCGATTAGTGATTGCTTTATATCTCATATCAAGCGCTTTGGCACGTTATGACTCAGGTCCGATGGGAATTATTGAAGTTGTTTTGAGGATTGGCCTCGCGATTTTATTACTTTTCAAAGCGCCTGTGGTTTTTGGTTTGGCGTTGGTTGGTGCAGTTGTCGTTATCGGTGGCCATAAATTCCTAAATGGTAGAAAATTAGCAGCGTAAAGAAGGTCATTTTTACTGTTTACATTAGGCTTTTTATTTTTGGCTTGTAGCATTACACCCAAGTAATAAGTATGAACTTATTGTTCCAAAGGATGCAAAACATAAGACGCTGATAATCATGACGTAAGGCGTACCGTCAAAGAATTGTCCCGCAAAACCTGCAATTGCTGCTGATCCCAAAGTTGCAACTGCGCTGACAACGCTGGCACCTGTTCCAGCAATATGCCCTAACGGTTCCATTGCTAAAGCAGTAAGGTTTCCAAAGGTTAGTCCAGCTTGAAAAAATATTCCCAAAATCCATAACACAAATAGGAGAAACCCCTTATCTTCGGAAAGTAAGCCCTCGTTATAAAGAAATAACATACCCATAGTCCAAGCCAACTGGATGTAGAGCGATAAATTAACTATGCGGCGCATACCAAATCGTAATACCGTCATTGAATTTAGAAAGCTTGCAGATGCTGCTAGTATACCAATGATTGCAAACCACACTGGGAAGCTTTCTGAACGTTCATAGAATTGGTCAAAAACTTGTTGAACGAGTAATATGGCGGTAAATAAAATACCACCTGTGAATATCAAAGTGACTGTAGCCAATTGAACAATTCTTAATGAAATTATTTCCAAAACTGCTTCTTTAAAAGGTTGAAATTTAATTGGAATTCTCATTTCAGGTGACAATGGTTCTTTAATACGGATGGCTGTCCATATTGTACTGAAAAATGCAAATATAATAAAAATTAAAAATATAAATCGCCAATTAGATATTGAGATTACACCAGCCCCAAGCAGCGGAGCTATTGCTGGTACAATCGCAAATATAATCATTATAAAAGATGAAATGCGCGCCATTTCACGTCCTGAATAAAAGTCACGAACTAAGGCTATGGAAACCACGCGAGGTGCGGCAGCCCCAACACCTTGGAAAAACCTGGCTATCACTATAGTTTCTAAATTTACTGCAAAAATGCAAAATATAGAGCAAATAATGTAAATGCTCGCCCCCAAATATAGGATTTTTTTTCGTCCAAAACTATCTGATAGTGGCCCTGTAAAAAAAGTTCCAAACGCCATGCCAACTATAAAAGCTGAGAGAACAAGCTGTGCTTGATTTGGACTTTTAGGAACCAATTGTTCAGAAATATCTGGCAATGCAGGCAATAAAGCGTCGATAGACAATGCAATAGTAGCAACTAACATTGCCATGAGTGTAATGAATTCAGGTGTAGATATTCGCATTCAAAACCAAAGGTAGAAATAGATTAAAGACCAACTCGCTTGATTTTGGCTAAATGTAAACAACTCATANTTTTTTAAATAATAAATATATTCTCGAGGTAGAGAACGATAACTTTGCAGTTACTTTTCTTCAAAACTATCAAGAAAGTTTTTCAAAAGGGACCAATAGTAGGTAATAGTAAACTTTAGGCTGGAACTTGATTCAAAATGGATGCCAGAAACTATATGGATGTATTTTTATCAAATTTAGGGCATAATTTTAGAAATTTATTATAGTTAAATGGAAAGATTCCATGGTTTTAAACAATGAGAACCTGATTAAACTGCGCCAAGAATTTCATCAAACCCCTGAGCTAGGGTTTCATGAACATGAAACAAAAAAAAAGTTAAGCCGGATATTAGGTGAAATTGGTATTGAAGTTCATGAGGGTAGCGGGATCGTTGGTGTTTTGAAAAATGGCCAAAGCAACCGCATGATTGGCCTCAGAGCAGATATTGATGCTTTACCTATACTTGAAACTAGCGAACACGGGTATGTATCCAAAATGGCAGGGGCTATGCATGCCTGCGGTCATGATGGGCATATGACGATGCTTCTNGGTGCTGCGCAGAAGTTAAAAGAAAACCCCAGCTTTGATGGTACAGTTNTTTTTATTTTTCAGCCCAACGAGGAGCATGGCCTTGGTGCTAAAGCGATGATTAAGGAAAAGTTTTTTGAAAAATTTCCNATTNATGAAGTTTATGCGATCCACAACTTGCCAGGTGCGCCTGTTGGCCAGNTATCAACTCGGCCTGGNTTGATCTGCTCAAGTGAAAGCCTCTTTGAAATAAAGATCNNAGGGCAGGGNGGGCATGCGGCAATGCCACATGTCAACAAAGATGCAATAATTGTAGGAGCAGAAATACTACAATCGTTGCAGACGATTGTATCACGAAAACTACCGCCAGTTAGTGGAGCGGTAGTTTCAGTAACTGAGTTTTTCACTGATGGCCAACGCAATGTTTTGGCTGGACAGGTAANATTAAAAGGAGATGTGAGAGCCCGCTCACAGCAGGACCGTGATCAAATTAAAATTTTTATTCAGAAGATTTGTAAAGGCATTGAATTATCACATGATATTAGGGTCGAATTTAAATTTGATACNCAGTTTGTTGAGACTNTAAACGCCATAGAGCCAGTAAAGGCAGTCATTCGTGTTTCTGAAGGGCTTGAACTTGAAACTATTCCAAATAGAGAACCAATGAGTTTTTCTGAAGATTTTGCCCATTTTAGTAAAGCTGTACCAGGTTGTTTTTTACTATTGGGCAATGGAGTGGATGATAATAATGGTCGCCCACTTCACTCAAGCGATTATGATTTTAATGATCAATTATTACCGATAGGNGTAGATTTTTGGGCAGCTTTAGTTCGTGATCGTTTACCAAAAAACAAGGATTAAGTTTGGGAAAATGTTTGAAAATCGTATAAAAGAGTTTCGAAAAAAGTTATTATTAACTGATATCGACCTTGCCCTTATTACAGATGAAGACAATGTATATTATCTCTCTGGGTACTACGATTATTTGCACATGGAGTTNGGCCGCCCTACTGTTTTAGTTATTCCTAAGGATGGTGATACNGTCCTTATTACTCCGGCTATCGACCTNAATACTGCCATAGAACACGCACAAGTTGACCGTATATCAGCTTGGAATGATGGCATGGGAAGTGAATGGCGTGAAGAATTATCAAATATNTTANATGGAATTANNAATGTTGGCATAGAAGCAGGGCAAATGCCACAATTAGTNCGTTCTTATATTGAAGAAATTGCAGGCAGAGAAAACCTAAAAACGNTTACTGCTATTCTTGAGGAAATGCGGATGATTAAGTCTGATCAAGAATTACAGTTAGCACGTCATGCAGGACAAGTTGCAGATGCAATGATGAATGCGGGACGTTGCGCAATTGCAGCAGATATTCCCGAATTTGAAGTAGCANTTGCGACATCTGAGGCAGGNACACGCAAGGCGGCAGAACTATTGTCCAGTCATTATAATGATAAGGATATGTCACCAAATACCCATTTTTTACAAATTATGGCATCAGGTGATGCGATCACACAAACTCACCACCGCGCTTCAACACGAATAATGAAGCACGGTGAGCCTGTTTTNCTCTGCTTTTGTGGCATGACAAATTTNCATCGTTTTAAACTTGGTTTTGACCGAACATTCTGGATNGGTGAGATTGGTGATAAATCNCAATTAGCGGTATATGAAGTAGCAGTNGCCAGTCAAAAAGCGGCGNTGGATGTACTTAGAGCTGGGGTCACTGCTGAAAGCGTACATGCCGAATATGCTGAAGTCATTCAAAGTTCTGGGTATGAGTATCCCTTTAGATGTGGCCGAGCGACAGGTTTTAGTTTTCTGGAAGGACCAGAGTTGGTTACTGGGGATAAGACTGTACTTCGTCCAGGAATGGTTTTTGCCGTTGATGGTTCTGTATCGGTTAACAATTTTAGAGCTCAGGTAGGTGATAGTTTTATCATTACTAAAGATGGGTACGAAACCTTGACGCACCATCCTAAAGCTCCTGAGGATATCATTCTTTAAAAATTTTAAGTCTGACGTGTTATTTTTTATTTTTGTCGACCTTGGTTTTTAATACGAAGAGTTTCTTTTAATTTTGTGGTGAGTTAGTTTCTGTTCTGATGCTAAATATGGCAAATACCACTACGGAGCCAAGGACCAACGTTCCCCCAAGGATTTCAGATAGTGTCATTGCCTCATTCAGAAATAGCCATGGCCAGACAGGTCCCAATACACTTTCAATCAGCACCAAAATACTTACTTCAGCCGCTGGTACGTGGCTCGCACCCCAAGTAACAAGTGTTATCCCAATGCCAATACCAAAGGCTCCCATTCCTAAAATAATGAGAAGATCTTGTGTTGTAACTTTTAAACCGGTGCCAAAGATCAAAGCCATGATGGCACCAATGAAAATACAAATAGCACCCCCAACAAAGGTTCCACCCAAGATATCATTTTTTCTGACATGTCGGGCCATGACGAGCATAAGGGCAAACCAGAATCCTGATAGTAGCGCTAATAAATTTCCAAAGCTATTTCCCAACTGATATCCTGATCTTACCATAAAATAGATTCCTACCATGGCAAAAGCCATTGCGATCCACGTAATGGATCGTGGCCGCTCATTTATCCACAGCCATCCAATTATTGCAGCTATAAATGGTGTGGCGGATAAAATAAGTAGAGTAGATGCAACCGTGGTGTAAAGCATCGCAAAAACATAGCAAACAAAAGCTAAAGATAGAGATGAACCAATTAGAAAGTCATTTTTATCAATGCTCTTTAAAAACATTAATGGTGTTACTTTTCTTCGTAAACAGCACACCATTAAAACAATTAAGCAAAGACTTAATGAACGAAAAAAAAGAATTTGAAATCCGTCAGCCTGTGATAACAATCGCATGTAAAGGCCTACAAAGCTCATAAAGGTGCCTCCTGAAAGTATTAATAAAACGGCATGCTTTTTCAACATTAAGGAGTCTTTCGGGGAGTTTTTAAATTGTGAGCTTTATCTAGCGACTAATTGCTCTATGTTCATAACATCAAACGAAATCTATTCCATATTTATTAGGTGATCAGTTCTCATTAATTCATTATGGAGTAACAAAAATAATGGAACTGCTTCATGCTTCGAACAATGCCACGACTTATTACCTTTAGTATTTTTATGTTGGTAAGCCTGATATTTGGCAAAACCATTAACGCATCAGAATTAGATATTACGATAACTTCAGCCGGTACTGGCATGGTTGCAGAAGTAGGAATGAGAGTAAAAGTACATTACACAGGGACTCTCTTAGATGGGACAATATTTGATAGCTCTGTCCCCCGAAAAAAACCCTTTGAGTTCATCTTAGGTAAAGGACAGGTAATTCAGGGTTGGGAAAAAGGCATTCTTGGAATGAAGGTGGGAGAGAAGCGTAAGCTTGTCATCCCACCTGAGCTTGCTTATGGCGAAAGAGGTTCGGGAGCGAGCATTCCTCCTAACTCAGCGTTAATTTTTGAAGTCGAACTCGTTGGTGCTGAAATTCCACCCCAGCTAAACGGTGTAAGTCCCGAACAATTGGTTCAAGCACGAACAAATAATTCATTAATTATTGATATCCGGCGAAAAGAAGAATGGCTTCAAACTGGAATAATAGATGGCGCAAGAACTATTACTGCGTTTACTAAGGAGGGCGATTTACATCCTCAATTTCGAGAAAAATTTTTTCCATTGGTTGAAGGGCCAGAGCAAGACATATTACTTTATTGCCGCACTGGAAATCGGACAGGAATGCTTGGTAGCGCTCTTGTAGATCAATTAGGTTTGACGGATGTTAAACATTTAATCGGTGGCATTGTTGAATGGAAAAGCCAAGGCTTTAAAACTGTTGAATACCAATCTCCATGACACATACTTGGATGCAAATCTGAAGGACAGAGAGTGACTAAAGTAGTTATTTCTGGTGCGGGTATAGGAGGGCTAGTTACGGCTTTGGCTCTTAAGAAAAAAGGTGTCAATGTAAAAATTTGTGAGGCTGAATCTGGAATAAAGGCACTTGGCGTTGGTATTAATATTATGCCACATGCTTCGAAAATATTGATAGAACTTGGACTTGGTACACAACTTGATCGACTTGGAATAAAAACACGTTGCATCGAATATCGCACAAAATTTGGCCATTTGATTCAATCTGACCCTCGCAATGTTGAGGCCGGCTTTGAAGCTCCACAATATTCGATACACCGAGGTGAATTACAGCAAATGCTAAGTGATGCAGTCGAAAAGCAGTTGGGCAGTGGGTCAATTATATTTGATAAATCAGTTNTTGGGTCCTGCCAAGTTGGCGAAGTTGTGACCATATCATTTAGAGATGGGTCAGAGCTTGATGTAGATTTATTTATCGATGCAACTGGGCTTCATTCAAAGATAAGAAAGCAAATGCATCCAGATGAGGGCCCTTTGTGCTATGAGGGCACGATGATGTTTCGTGGTTCTGTTGAGACTGATCAAATCGGTGATGGTAGAACAATGGTTATAGCTGGTGACCATGATGTTAAGTTTGTGACATACCCGATAAGTGAGCGAATGCGGCAACGTGGTCGTGCTTTGACGAATTGGGTGGCAGAGGTGCGCCACAGTACCCCAAGGCACATCGAGGATGCCGATTGGAGAAGGGGGGCTACTTTAGATTTTATAAAACCTTTTCATAATTTTTTTATGCATGATATGAATTTAATTGAAATAATAAAAAAAACGAAAGTTGTCACTGAATACCCAATGGTAGATAGAAACCCACTATCTTCTTGGGTCAAAGGTAATGTAGCGTTGCTGGGTGATGCGGCACACCCAATGTATCCGATCGGAGCCAACGGTGCCAGCCAAGCAATTCTAGATGCTTGGTCCATTGCCCAATGTCTTTCAAAAGAGCTCAATGAGAAAGGCTTGAAGGCTTACGAACTTGAACGCCTGCCGATGGCTACCAGTGTTGTTAAAAGTAATCGTGAAGGTGGCCCTGAAAAGGTTNTNGACATNGCGGCNGNACGANTAANTGGGCCTGACGATCGAATTGAAGATTTAATTTCTTCAAGNGAGTTGAAACANGTCGCTTCATCTTACCAANAAATTGCTGGATTTGAAAAAATATCTTAAATCAAAGTCTTAAAATTTNANTGGTTCAAANNNAAAATCATAGTCTCAAATNATTATATTAATTTAAAATTATTAAAAATNATTTATTTTTNNANTTTTCTGNGNAATAAGTTTNAAATTCTCTAACCACTATTGCGCCATTAACTTATCNATGTGAAACGCTGTTTTGCGAAGTGCTGTTTCAATGAGTTTGCGTTTTTCTAAAAACCGAGTGCTTGGGACTGGAATTGATATTGCAACGACGTCGCCAGAGGATAGATCATTAAAAGCAAAGCCGATGGCTGAAATCCCCACTGTATGAGCATCTTTGTCATAAGCGAGCCTATTTTGTCGAATATGTGAGAGTTCTGCATCCATTTTTTTAATATCGCCAGTAATGCCGCGTCGGTCCCATTCNTNAACANCAAGAGNAAGTGCAGANTTGACTGGAATGCGCGATAAACAAGCCANTCCATTGGCTGTAGTGGTTAATGGAAAAACTTCGCCAACAGACGATACAGTGCGCAATCTCTGAGTGCCCGCAACTTGATCTAAAAATATAACTCCTGCGCCCCTAAGAACCGATAAATCCGCTGTTTCCCCCGTGAGTTCTGTCAACTCTGTCAAAAATAAACGACACGTTTCCACTACGTTATAACTATTGGCCTGAGCTAAAGCGTTAACTTCCGGTCCAAGCCTAAGACCACCGCCGGAANGGTTTGCAATAACCAAACGCTCCGACTGCAGTGTTTTAACTATTCTTTGAACCGTAGAGCGCGGTAAGCCTATCTGCCTTGAAATCTGTCCAAGGCTTAGACCTGATTGAGTATCTTTTAGCAGCCGTAATATACTCGCAGCTCGTGCGATTACTTGAATTCCATTTTTTNTATTTTCGGACATTTAACTCTTTTGACGAAATAATGTGCTGAAGNGCTATTTNTTCTTAAATTCTATANGAAACCACAATGCGATACAAGTATACTACATGGCGGTTTTCAGTTGACGTGTTAGGTTTGAATATGCACCAATGGCGAGGATTAAGAATCCAATTTCAAAAAATTCAAACCTAACGGTCATAAAGGGGGAGAGANTAAATATGCAGGAAATTCGTGGTATACAGTTTCAAGAAAACCTTAATAACGATATGGGTTTGGAGTTTGTCAACTTAAGCCACCGCTTTGGGTATCAATGCCCGAACTGGCCTTATTTTAAAGATGTGGCGATCGAACGAAAGCATTACATGGCAAAGTCTGGGGTTTTAAGCCAAACTATTACGACAACCATGCATGTCACGACCCACATTGATGCACCGGCACATGTGGTGCAAGGAACCCCTTTCATTGACGAGGTTCCATTACCACACTTTTTTGGCAGTGGACTCGTTGTGTCTATACCCAAAAAGAAATGGGAAAGTATCACNGGAGAAGACCTTGAGCAGGCCTGTGGGCATGCAATTCGAAAGGGTGACGTTTTGATTATTAATACGGGGTGGCATAAAGTTTATGATGATGGTGACTATTTTCCTTACTGCCCTGGTTTGGTTCCATCGGCGGCAGATTGGATAGTAGAGAAAGGTATAAAGGTTGTGGGGCACGATACTCAAGCAAATGATCACCCACTCGCGACAGCAATTGGACCACAACGAAATGGNCCAATTTTGCCTCACCTTGAAGCTGAATACAAGGAATGGTCTGGTGGTAATGATTGGAAGGATGATTTTCCAGTGTGGGANCCTGTNCATAACACATTGTTTTCAAATGGTATTCTNGGAATAGAGAATGTTGGTGGTGATTTGGACTCTGTCACAGGTAAACGTGTAACCTTTGCATTTTTCCCTTGGAACTGGGATCGTGGTGATGGATGTATTATCCGCTTGGTTGCCATGATGGACAAAAAACAAGACTACCGAATTGAGTCCGGTGAGGCGTTCTGATGAAAGTTAAACGTTTTGACTCGGCTAAACCGTATGATGCACCAAATCATCATGGGGTGGTCGGACTTAGGCTACAGGGATTTGAAGATGGTGGCCCCGAAAATCAGTGGATGGGATTAAGTCAATTTCTACCAGGTGGTGGTGCTGGACCTGACGCTACACCAATAGAAAAAGTTTATTTTATTGTTGAGGGTGAGATGACAGTCACTATTGGGGACGTTGAAACGGTACTCTCAAAATATGATAGCTGTACAATCCCAGCTGGTGAGACACGCAAGATCGAAAACCGAAGCAACCATATGTGTACGATGTTAGTTGTAATGCCCTACCCACCTGGAGTGAAATGATGAAATCGATGCAGATGTTTGATGTTGAAGGTAAAACAGCACTTATAACAGGGGCGTCGGGGGCATTTGGAATGGTTGCGGCGCGTATTTTGGCTGAAGCGGGTTGCAAATTAGTTTTAGCCGCTGGTAACATCGATGCGTTAAAGGCAATCTCAGCAGAATGCAGTGCATTGGGTGCGGAAGTTGTTACTGTTAATCAACGCCCAACTGATGAAAAAATTTGTCATGCAATGGTGGATGCAGCTGTTTCCGCAACCGGTGCTTTGGATATATTAGTCGTAGCCTCTGGTATGAATAAAGTTGCATTAATTAATGATATGGAACCTAAAGCATTTAATGATGTGATGGATGCGAATGTCACCCAGACATGGCTTATAGCGCGGTCAGCAGCGGCACAAATGAAACTACAGGGCATTGGTGGCAAAATTGTATTAGTTTCTTCTGCTCGAGGTTTATTAGGCCATCCAGCTGGTTATACTGCCTATTGTGCTTCTAAGGCTGCGGTTGATGGAATGACTAAGGCTCTTGGATGTGAACTTGGCCCAACAGGGATTACGGTAAACGCCATAGCACCTACGGTATTTCGGTCGCCACTTACTTCTTGGATGTTTGAGGATAATGAAAAGGCTAACGCTGTCAGAGCGGGATTTTTAGCTCGGGTACCTAAAGGCCGGTTAGGTGAACCAGAGGATCTTGCTGGTCCACTTTTGTTTCTCGCCTCNAAAGCTTCTGACTTTTATACTGGGCATATATTNTATGCCGACGGGGGCTATACAGCAGGATGAAGCAAGTCTCCCTTATTTCAGTTATTGGTGGTGGACTAATGGGTCACGGAATTGCTCTGACTCTTGCTCAAGCTGGCCATCAAGTGAGGGTTATGGATCTCTCAGAAGAAATTCGCCGAGCGCTTAAAACTCGAATTGCCAATAGTTTAGGGCTTTTGGAGATGAATGATCAAAAGATTGAGGCTGTGCTTAACAATATTGAGGTTTGTGAAGAAATTCAGGATGCGGTTGTAGATNCCGAAATAGTATTTGAGGCAGGTCCTGAAAAACTGGATATCAAGCAGAAAATTTTTTCAGATATTGAAGAACATGCTCCTAAAAATGCAATTTTGGCATCTAACACCTCTGTTATTCCAATTACAAAAATTATGCAGAATTTAAATGGAAAACATCGTGCACTTGGAACGCATTGGTGGAACCCTGCACACATGATACCACTCGTAGAAGTAATAAAAACAAAATGGACAGACGGAAAATATGCAAAAATTATGTTCGACCTTCTTTCAGCCTCGGGCAAGAGCCCTGTTATGGTGGAAAAAGATGTTCCTGGTTTTATTGGCAACCGTCTTCAGCATGCCTTGTGGAGAGAGGCAATTAGTCTTGTTGAAAAAGGAATATGTGACGCTGAGTCAGTTGATACGGTTGTCAAGGAAAGCTTTGGGCGTCGTTTAGCCGTTCTTGGACCGCTTGAGAACGCTGATTTAGTTGGAACAGATTTGACTTTGGATATTCACCAAAATGTTTTATTTGATTTAGATAACCGACAAGGCACATCGCCATACCTGCAAAACATGGTTAGTCGCGGTGAGCTTGGTATGAAGACGGGACAAGGATTTCGATCTTGGACAAAGGAGGACTCAATTGTCACTGGGCAGAGAGTAAGTAAACATCTGCAGAAATTGGCTAAAATTTTGAAAAATTAATGAGAGTGAATTTTATTAGTGCATATTAGAAATAACACAGGAGGGAAAAATGAAAAATAATTTATTTAAATCGCCAAGTAGGCGAAGCTTTTTGGCCGGAACAGGAGCGTTGGTCGCAACTCCAGCTATTTTAACTACTACTCGATCATATGCTGCTAACAAGACTTTGAAGGTTGGTTATGTGCATCCTAAAACTGGACCTTTGGCAGGTTTTGCTGAGGCAGATGATTTTATTATCGAGGGTATAAATAAAATCTTCGCTGGTGGATTGCAGAATAATGGCAGTTCATGGAACGTTGAGATTATTACGCGAGACAGCCAATCTAATCCCAATCGAGGTGCGGAAGTTGCAGCAGATCTTATCTTACGTGATGAGGTTGATATCATAATGGCCGCAGGGACGCCTGATACTACAAATCCTGTCGCAGACCAGGCTGAGATAAATGAGGTGCCCTGTATTACTACAGACGCTCCATGGCAGCCGTATTTTTTTGGACGTGGAGGTAATCCAGCTGAAGGGTTTCAAAGTACATATCACTTCTTTTGGGGTCTTGAAGA
>NZVF01000023.1 GCA_002698165.1 Planktomarina sp.
CTGTTTTTGGTTCGCCCACATACGTCGTGAACGGTGATATGTTTTACGGGCAAGACAACTTACCACTTGTCGAACGTGCGATCCAACAACCTTTTAAATAAATTAAACATCATGTCCTTTTAGTGTGGATGAAAAGAAGACAACATAAACAATGAATAAGCCTATATTCAAATATAATAATCGCAGAGCGTCTTGTCATTTTTGTGATAGAAAGAAAAACCCACATCCAAAATTTGATGAGCCAATCGTGACCACCAGATTAAAAGTTGAAAATAGAATATATGAAATATGTATAAATTGCTGGGATGAGTTGGATACACTGGCAAAAAGTAAAGATAATACTTTTAATGAAATCATTAAAGAAAAAGAAAATATACGTCGGATGTTAATTAAGTCAGACCTATTCACGGTCTAATAACTATAGTAATCAAGCCTTATCAATGACTCAGTGGCTCAACTGGATAGAGCAGCCCCCTCCTAAGGGGCAGGTTGCAGGTTCGAATCCTGCCTGGGTCGCCATTTGAACAACAGCCAGAATTAATGCCCATTTTGTCCACTGTCATATTTGCAACCGATATTTAAACTTTTGCACGCGCGCCACTTGGATCATACATTGCTTTTAGTGAAGCTTCAGCGTTGACACGTATTCCAGCCACGTCAATTTCATAACTTGAAGCCAATACATCTAATGCGCTCTCGCCCTTACATGGCACGTAACCTAAGCCAACAGCACCACCAAGATGATGTCCATAATTCCCAGATGAAAGATAACCTACAATTTCACCATCTCTTAATATTGTTTCGTTGTGGTAAAGAAGTGGCTCAGGATCTGTAAGTTTGAATTGTACTAATCGTGCATTTAACCCAAGCTCCCTTTTGCGCAATACAGCATCCCTACCAATAAATTTCGGCTTTCCCGTCTTGACTGCAAATCCAAGCCCAGCCTCCAGAACATGATCCTCACAGGTAATATCATGGCCAAAATGCCGAAAACCTTTTTCGATACGACATGTATCCATCGTGTGCATGCCACACAATTTAGCATTTATCTCCTGTCCAGCAGTCCAGAGGGTCTCAAAAACATGCTCTGCCATATCAGAGCTGACATAGACCTCCCAACCGAGCTCACCAACATAGGTCACACGATGCACCCGCGCCAGGCCCATTCCAATTTCAATTTCTTGAGAGGTGCCAAAAGGGTTCTTTGTATTACCAAAATCATTCGGCGAAACCATTGCAAACAGTTTTCTTGAATTTGGACCCATAACCGCTAAAACGCCTTCTCCACTAGTAACGTCAGTGATCACAACATTAAAGTCACCTTTGTTTCGTTGCATCCAAGTTTGATCTGCCAATCGAGTTGCAGCGGGTGTCACTATCAAATATGCGGTTTCAGACATTCGGGTCACAGTGACATCGGCTTCAATTCCAGCGTTATTATTTAAAAATTGAGTGTAAACAATTTTTCCAACTGGAACATCATATTGCCCACCTCCAATATAATTTAGAAAAGTACAGGCATCAGGGCCCTCAACCCGAATTTTACCAAAAGAGGACATATCATAGAGCCCAACATTTCCACGAATTGCCTTATGTTCAGTTGCAACATTCTCAAAAAAATTTTGACGCTTCCAACTATATTTATATTCCGAAGCTTGCCCTGGTTTTGCAAACCAGTTCGCACGCTCCCATCCAGCTAGTTCTCCAAAAACTGCACCATTTTCTTTTAAATAATTGTGGAATGGCCCTCGTCGAATACCTCGAGCAGATTTTTTCTGCAAATATGGAAAATGGTCTGCGTATAACAGACCGAGTGTTTCTTTGGAGCGCTCAAAAAGGTAATACTTATTTCCTTGAAAAGGCTGCATTCGATTGATATCTACATCGCCTAAATCAAAAGGCTTTTGTCCGTCTTCCATCCATTGTGCCAAAGCCTGACCTGCTCCCCCAGCGGATTGTATGCCTATAGAATTGAATCCAGCTGCCACCCAAACATTATCCATCTCTGAAGCAAGACCTAAATGATANGCATCATCGGGAGTAAAACTTTCTGGGCCATTGAAAAATGTATGAATGCCTGCTTCAGCTAGCATGGGCATTCGGGCGATTGCAGACTCTAAAATTGGTTCAAAATGATCAAAATCTTCTGGAAGTTGGTCAAATTCAAAATCTTTTGGAATTCCATCCATGGCCCATGGCTTAGATAACGGTTCAAATGCACCAAGCAACATTTTTCCAGCATCTTCCTTATAATAGGCGCATTCATCAGGCACCCGAAGCACAGGCATTTGGGTCAGCCCATCAATTGCTTCAGTAACAATATAAAAATGTTCACAAGCATGGAGAGGCACATTGACCCCCAACATTCGGCCGATTTCATGGCCCCACATACCGGCACAATTGATCACATTTTCACATTCAATTGTACCACTTTCGCCTTGCTCATTATTCCACTGGACTTCAGTTATCCGGCGTTTTTGACGATTTACGCCAGTAGCTTTAGTGCGCTCTATCACTTGTGCGCCCATCTGCCGGGCACCTTTAGCCAAAGCCAAAGCGATATTTGCTGGATCACCCTGCCCATCCAAGGGTAAAAATACTCCACCTGTAACATCCGCAATATTTAGATGTGCGTATTTACTTTTAACTTCAGACGGGCTGATTTCTTCAACCTCAACTCCAAAAGCCCGAGCCATTGCCGCTTGACGAAAGAGCTCCTCTTTGCGCTCTTCAGTAAGCGCTACAGTGATAGAACCACAACGCTTAAAACCGGTTGCAACACCCGTTTCAGTTTCAAGGTTTCCATAGAGCTCTTGGCTATATTTTGCCAGCTTTGTCATGTTGGCGGTCGCTCTCAGCTGTGCAATCAAGCCCGCAGCATGCCAAGTTGTACCAGATGTCAGCTGCTTTCTTTCCAACAAAACAATATCTTTCCACCCAAGATGCGCTAAATGATAGGCAACGGAACAACCAATCACACCGCCTCCGATAATNACTGCCCGCGCTTTTTTAGGAACCTGTTTCACGTAGCCATCCGGTCTAAAATTATTGACGTGTCAAACCCTGATCGTAAAATCAACATACATTTAATAGCTAAANTTTTTATCATTCTTTTAAACTCTAAAGTGCTTTGCGATNATAGCAATATGATCAGGACCAACTTCACAGCATCCACCCACAATTGATGCACCCATCCCAGCCCAGGTTTTAACAAACTCTAAATATCTTTCTGGACCAAGGTCAGTACGAGCTTCTAAGAGGTCTACTGTTGCATCAATACTGTTAAAATCAGAATGGATACCAGTGAAGCCATTAGCATAAGCACCTATAGTAAAACCATTTCCAATCAAAATTGGAAGTCCGTCAGACACCGCTTCAGGCAAAGAGCAATTTATCAGAACAGCCGCAGGGTTAAATTCTTTTAACATGGGTATAGCATCCATCAAAGGTTCACCCGACCGAAGTTTTGTTCCTCTACTATCCTCCACTGACAATGCCACCCAGATTGGCAATCCAGTCACACTGGCGCCCATTAACCCACCACGCGCCTGATCAATTGAGGACATAGTTTCAAGAATATGAAAATCCACATATGTGGAATGAATACGTGCTAGTTCAGCATAAATCTCGGCCGCCTGTTCCGAGGGTGGAGCCTTATCAGGCTGATAGGAAAAGCCTAGAGGCCCTAATGAGCCAGCTACCTTCCCCGATCCGTGAGAATCTCTTGCCTCCACAGCCATTTTACACGCGGAATGTGTCATCGGTAAAAAATGCTCAATTAAGCCTTTAGTTTCCAATCGATCACGCAAAACTGCGTATGTATTGGTGGTCGCCACATCCGCTCCCGCCTTAAAATATTCATCATGAACTTGGCGAACCAAATCAGGCATATCAAGCAAAGCCTGCATTGACCAAAGGTCTGTCGCGGAACCTGCCCGACTAACTAATTCTTGCCCCATACCGCCATCTAAAATAATCATAAGAACATCCAACCTTTCAGAAACTTTCTTACAGTACAAAACAAAACCATTAGGTTCAAAATAAAATTTTTAATTTTTAAAATTGCAATTATTAAGCACGTAAACGGCTATTATCTGCATCCCAAAGAGGTTGATCTTCTTGTACATTAGCAGCGTATCTTTGGCCAAAAATTTCAACTTCAACTTCAGTCCCAGCAACTGCCAAATCAGTTCGCAGCACGCCTAATGCAATAGATTTATTTACCCGATAGCCAAATGCACCAGAAGTGGTTTCACCAACAACAACACCATTGTGCCAAATAGTTGACATATATGGGGCATCGAACAACCCTGTTTCCAATATTAAAGTGACAAATACTTTTTTTGAACCTTGCTGCTTTTCATTTAGCAGTGCAGCTTTACCTGGAAATGTCTCAGCTTTATCCAATTTAACAAAACGACCCAAACCACCTTCTAGTAAACTATAGTCGGTAGAGAGATCACCTTTCCAAGCGCGGTAGCCTTTCTCCATGCGTAAGCTATTTAACGCATACATTCCAAAGGGTTTGGCTCCAGCAGAAATTACTGCATTGTAGAGTGATGGAATCTTCGCGTTATCTGCATGAATTTCCCAACCCAACTCTCCTGCAAATGAAACACGAATTAATTCACAAGTTTGACCTGCTAAAGTTGCGGATTGGTGACTTAGCCAACTCAGAGATAAGTCTGCATTGGTGCCCATAGCAGTTAATACATCACGAGATTTAGGTCCCGTAACAATTAAAGTGGAAAACTCTTTGGTATTATCTTCTAGGTTTAAAAACTCAGGTAATGCATTATTAAGAACATCAAAATCATGCCATTGCGCAGATGCGGCAGTAATCAAAGTAAAACGATCTTGCTCATGACGAATGACAGACATCTCCGTTAGTATCCGTCCACGATCATCTGCAAAGTATGCTAAGTTCATCCGACCAATTTTGGGTAAGCCTCCAGTTATAAGTCCAAGTAAATATTTTGCAGCACCGCTGCCTGAAAGGGTGAACCGGCTAAATCCCGGTAAATCAAGAACCCCGCACTTATCTCTAACGTTCTCAGCTTCTTCTTTTATCCGCTGAGCCCACGGGCCCTCTCGTTCCCATGTATGTGAAGTTTCCTGGGACACATCATCACCACTTTTCGCAAACCAGTTTGCTCGCTCCCAGCCGTTGTAAGCACCCATAACTCCGCCTAAGCTGACTACTTTATCATGCACAGGAGATAGTTTTTTATCCCGTCCAGCGGGCCATTCATGATAAGGAAAATGCATAGCATATTCATGACCATAAACTTCCATAGCTTTCTGGTTACAATAATCTTGGTCAGTATAATCAGTATACCGTCTTGGATCTACTGCCCACATGTCCCACTCTGTTTCACCCTCTACGATCCACTCGGACAACACTTTTCCAGCACCACCACCCTGAGTAATTCCGAAAGTAAAAACACAGCCCTCATATGCATTTTTTACGCCAGGCATTGGGCCAATTAAGGGTAGGCCGTCAGGCGCATATGGAATTGGGCCATTAATTACACGGCCAACTCCTTGTGAGCCCAGAATTGGCACACGATTCATAGCATCTTCGATATACCACTCCAACCGTTCAAGATCGTCTGGATAAAGTTGAAAACTGAAGTCCTCTGGCATCGGATCGTCCGGGGTAATCCAATGTGCTTTGCAATTACGCTCATAAGGGCCTAAATTTAAACCGTTTTTGTCCTGACGCAGATAATAAGACGAATCAACATCTCTAAGGAGTGGTACCTTTCTACCGTTTGCTTCAGTCCACTCTTTCAGTTCTGGAATTTCTTCCGTCAAAAAGAACTGATGGCTCATCACCGTCATCGGAACTGTACGACCACCAAAAGGTTTAAACCACTCACCCACGCGTTGCGCATAATAACCCGCGCAATTAACTACTTTTTCACAGCGAATATCACCCTTGTCTGTATGAACAATCCATTCGTTTTCAACTTGAGACACGCCCGTCGCAGGACTAAATCTTTGAATTTTTGCGCCCATATCCCGTGCACCCTTAGCCAGTGCTTGGGTCAACTGGGCGGGATCAATATCACCATCATCTGGGTCCCATAACCCTCCCGTCAAATCATGCGTTTCTAAAAAAGGGTATGCATTCTTCATATCAGAAACAGACATCATTTCGATACCTAAGCCTTGATATCTGCCCATTGTACGAGCTCGCTCAAACTCCTGCATGCGTTTTTTATCATGCGCCAAACGTATGGACCCAGTAACGTGATAGTTCATCGGGTAATCAACTTCATCTGCCAAGCCAGCATAAAGCCCCAAAGAATAACGCTGCATATTCATAACAGCCCAGCTAGTGCTAAATGATGGACAGTTCCCTGCAGCATGCCAAGTGGAACCGGCTGTTAGCTCATTTTTTTCAAGTAGAACACAGTCAGTCCATCCTTTCTTAGCCAAATGATACAATGTGGACACGCCGACAACACCACCACCTATAATTACCACCCGTGCTGTAGTTGGAAAATCACTCACTTTGGCTCCTCCTCTTTTCAACAAANCGGCTATTTTAACATTTAGGTAAAATTATCATGCCTTGGTACTGCCAAGCAGCACACCATCAACAAAAAAACAAGTTTGTTTTGCATAATTATTTCAAAAAATACTTAAGCAAAGATTGGTATAGTTCGGGCAACTCCACATCCGTGAAAACACTCTGCTCATCACTATCAATATCTAAAACCCCAACAAAGAGCCCAACCACCTTCACAAGGGTAAAAACACTCGACTTTTCAAATTGAAGTACGATCAAACAAATGCAACCTTGATTCCATTAAAACACAATGCCTATCACAACAGATTCGGCTTTACTAAAGACATTACTCCACGAAGGCATATTTTTAATGCGCGATTTTCATCTTCCAGGACGCTCAACAGTGTTAGCATCAAACGGTATGTGCGCTACATCTCACCCTCTGGCGACCACAGCTGCAATAGATGTCCTAAAAAAAGGTGGAAATGCTGTAGATGCGGCCGTCACCGGAGCACTACTTTTAGGACTCTGCGAGCCACATATGACTGGGCTAGGTGGGGATATGTTCGCACTAATTCAAAAAAATCCATCTTCAGATGTTTTAGCTTTAAATGGATCTGGACGTGCACCAAAAAATTTAAGTGCTACAAATTTAAGAAAGCAGGGCTTTAGCACTGTTCCACTAAACAGCGTTGCCTCAATTACAATACCGGGGGCTGTTGATGGCTTTTGTCAGATAATGAAGGATTATGGCAAGTTAGGCTTAGAAGAGGTGTTGGCACCAGCAATCCACTATGCGCGCGAGGGTATACCAGTAGCACCTCGGGTCGCTTTTGACTGGGATGAGGGAGCTACCCGTCTCCAAGGCACCGCCGTGGATAAATTCTTATTAAACGGAGCAGCCCCCAAGATGGGTCAAATATTTTGCTCTCCCACTCAGGCACAAGCATTAGAGCTAATAGCAAGCAAAGGGCGGGATGGATTTTATGATGGGCCAGTTGCTGCTGACATGGTAGAAAGTCTACAAAAACTTGGTGGCTCCCACACATTAGAAGATTTCTTAGCAACAAAAGCGACCTACAGCACACCTCTTCAAAGTAATTATCGAGGAGTTGAAATGTTAGAACACCCAGCNAATGGGCAAGGGGCNACGGCTCTTCTCATGTTGAACGTCATGAAACATTTTCAATTTTCAAAGTTAGATCCCTTTGGCGCCAAACGTGCACATATTGAAACAGAAATCTCAAAATTTGCATATGCTGCACGCGACAAATTTATTGCAGATTTAGATTATACAAATCGCATTTCACACATGCTAGCATCNGAAACTGCTTTAAACATAGCTGACAAAATTAATNCCAAAAAAGCTATTAAAAGCTTATCNACTATTTCTGAGGCTATTCANAAAGATACAGTATACATCACAGTGGTGGACAAAGATCGAATGGCAGTTTCNCTAATCTACTCGATCTTTCATTCATTTGGTTCTGGGATTGCATCAAATAAATATGGAATCCTTTTTCAAAACNGAGGTGCGGGTTTCACACTTGAGCAAGATCACCCAAACGAGCTTGCCGGAGGAAAGCGTCCAATGCACACAATTATACCAGGTATGTTGGCGGAGCGAGGACGAATAACTATGCCGTTTGGAGTTATGGGAGGCGGCTACCAACCCAAAGGGCATGCTCGGCTTTTGTCAAATATGTTGGATTTTGACCTCAATATTCAGGAAGCAATAGATGGGCCAAGGTCTTTCTATGAAAATGGGGTANTAAAGTTAGAACGAGGATATGTTTCAAACGTACGTCAACAGCTCGTAGAAATGGGTCATAAAGTTCAAATTCCANATGGACCAATTGGTGGNGCNCAAGCAATCATGATTGGAGAAAATGGAGTTTTGACGGGNGCTTCAGATCCGCGTAAAGACGGATGTGCGTTGGGTTATTAACGCTAATTAAATTGAAAGTGCAGNGAATAAGTNCCATCTTCAAATGGNCCAAATAAATCAGGAATATCTGGNTGGTCGACAGGCTCACCAGAAATATCNGCTATTAGATTTTGTTCAGATACATATGCTATATANTAACTTTGGTCATTTTCTGCCAACAGGTGATAGAAGGGCTGGTCCTTAATGGGCCGAGCCTCTTCAGGAATTGCTGCATACCATTCTTCAGTATTTGCAAACTCTGGATCCACATCAAAAATAACACCACGAAAAGGATGTTTTTTATGACACACAATTTGNCCCAAATGATATTTCGCTTGTATCTGCATAAACCACCTTTTCTTAATAGCTTTTTAATAAACGATCTATAATGAAAAAGTCTATCCTTGCAGAACAAATTTACCTNNACAATCCAGAAAATTTCAAAACTAGAAAATTAAATGATGNATTTTCTCAGCATTGCATAAGTATCCCAAGANGTTATACGTAAAGAAAATTNAAAAAAGCGAGTGGCTAAATGAGCAGTACCTTTCGCGCCCTAATCATATTAATACTACTTACGAGTTGTTCCTTATCAGGTAACTACACGAGGGCACCAAAATCTTTAAACAATGCATGTTCGATCCTGGATCAGCGACGCAGCTTTCTACCAGCTTTTAAAGCCGCTAAACGAAAATATGGCATACCCATCTCTGTACAAATGGCGGTAATTTGGCAAGAAAGTAAGTTTAAATCAAAAGCAAAAACGCCAAAAACATATTTTCTATGGGTTGTTCCAACTGGTCGTCAAAGTTCAGCATATGGTTACGCACAGGTTCTTGATGCAACTTGGAAAGAATACAAGTCAACCGCAGGTCGTTGGGGAGCACGCAGGAGTAATATTCGAGATGCGGCTGATTTTATGGGTTGGTATATGGCCCAAAATAACAAAAAGCTTGGAATATCTATGTGGGATGCTGGAAACCAATACTTAGCCTATCATGAGGGTCGCAATGGATATCGTCGAGGATCTCATAAGTCAAAACGCTGGCTTTTAAATATAGCANGAAAACTGGATAAACGAGCAGCNATGTACAAAGATCAACTGATAAGATGTGGTAAAGGTTAAACTACTAAACCAACTAACGAGACCTTTTTTTAATTTCAGCCTGAATGTTGAATAAAACATCTGGGACTTGCTGATCCTCAATCCAATTTTCAACTATTACAGTAGAGTTGTTTCCCGAATTATTATCTACAATCCATTGTCGTAATCTCACTGGGTCTTTTGTAAATATGAGCTTAATAAAACCATAATCNGAATGAGTTGGGTCTTGAAGAGTCAGGACTGTAGTTGGGCCGTCAGCAAAGTGCTCTCTAACCATGTCTTGCTTTTTNAAGTCGACACTATTTTGAAGAATAATATTCAAAGGTGTCTGATTTAATGGGAACCGGAAGGGTTCGCTATCTGATTTNGGATCGAAAATAGCAACCTGCCCACCACCAACTACGACNAGCCCCAAGTTAGGTGGATCATACTCTAATCGTATTCGACCTGGCCGTTTTAAAAACATCNTGCCAGCTGAAACACTNCCATTGCCATTTACTTGGGTGAAGCCNGAAACCGCAGTAGTGACTCCATTCAAATATGCTGATAGCTCCTCCAAACTTAGTTTTTCTGCAGAAACTGGCGCAGCNATTAAAAAAAGAAAGAGGGTAAAGTTTTTCATATGTAGGTTTATATCAATTGTTTGACATTGGAAAAGTACAGATGTGCAAACTTGTTATTTAATTTACCATTATAAAGTAGCAATTTAACCCCGTTCTGGTACTAGAATTTCCCGCTTTCCAACATGGTTTGCAGAGCTTACTAACCCACTATCTTCCATTTGCTCNACCAAACGAGCTGCCTTATTATAACCAATAGCCAGTTTACGCTGAATATAGCTTGTGGAGCATTTGCGATCCTTNATCACAATTTGAACTGCTGTATCATATAAAGCATCCTCACCATCACCNTTTCCAAGACCCAAAACTGCATCAATATCGNTNTCCTTGCCATCTGGAGGTCCCTCAACCACACCTGATACATATTCTGGAGGACCAAAGGCTTTCAGATGGTTAACCACATCTTCAACTTCTTCGTCTGAACAAAATGGACCATGCACNCGAGTAATTTTTCCACCCCCCGCCATGTATAGCATATCACCCATCCCCAAGAGCTGTTCCGCACCCATCTCACCCAATATAGTACGGCTATCAACTTTTGATGTTACCTGGAAAGAAATGCGCGTTGGAAAATTAGCTTTTATAGTACCTGTAATAACATCAACAGATGGGCGTTGCGTCGCCATAATAATGTGTATCCCAGAAGCCCTAGCCATTTGCGCNAGACGCTGGATGCAGGCTTCAATTTCTTTACCAGCAACCATCATTAGATCTGCCATTTCATCAACNACTACAACAATGTAGGGTAAAGTCTCTGGAGCAAACTCTTCGGTTTCAAACAACGGTTCCCCTGTGCCATCGTCAAAACCAGTTTGTACTGTTCTGCTGAACATTTCACTTTTTGCTTGGGCGTCCTTAACCCGACTATTGTATCCNTCAATATTGCGGACACCCATTTTTGACATTTTACGATAGCGCTCTTCCATTTCACCNACTGTCCACTTNAAAGCTACAACAGCTTTTTTTGGGTCAGTGACCACNGGGCTTAACAGATGGGGAATTCCATCGTAGACACTTAATTCTAGCATCTTTGGATCTATCATGATCATACGACATTCTTCAGGAGATAACCGGTAAAGCAGAGATAAAATCATAGTATTAATTGCCACAGACTTACCCGAGCCTGTCGTCCCTGCAATTAACAAATGAGGCATCTTTGCAAGATTTACCACAATCGGTTCACCACCTATATCCTTGCCCAATGCTAAAGGTAATTTCATATTTGCGTCACCAAAATCCCTTGCAGACAGGATTTCACGCAACGCACACATTTCTCGATTGTCGTTTGGTAACTCTATGCCAATCACAGACCGTCCAGGCACCGTACTAACCCGAGCTGATAGCGCAGACATAGAACGCGCAATATCATCNGATAGACCAATAACTCTGCTCGCTTTCAATCCAGGCGCAGGTTCCAANTCATACATTGTAACGACNGGCCCAGGACGNACACTAACAATNTCNCCTTTTACNCCGTAATCATCTANCACACTTTCAAGCATGCGAGCGTTGCTTTCCAATGCATCATCACTCAACACATGACGCTTTATTGAAATGGGGTTCATCAGCAGACTAAGTGGTGGCATTTCATAATTTTGCGAAGAGCTTTGNTTTTCAAATTGCAATTTAGGTTGTGCCTCTTTTGCAGCCTGNGAGGATTGCTGAATAGGTTTTTTGATCGAATGCTGCACAACTGGCCTGATTTTGTTATCATCTGGCTTTTGTGACACATCCCTGAAAGGTAGTAATTCAGGATTAATAGGATTATCTTCAATTTCAAAATCTGTTACATTNTCACCCGATTGGTCCTCAGAGCTGGTATTCAGCACCATCGGCAACGGTTTCATGGGTCGTCCTATTTTAGGTGAGACCAAACTACCCGTGGAGTTGCTTTCTGCCGTCAATTGGGGCGTTCTCGAACGAATAACATCAGAAATTTTATCTCGAATACGATCATTATTAAAACTTTCCNACTCTTCTGAAAAATTGGAAATAGAAGGATTGTTTTGGTCNGTCTGATCTGAACGTTTAAACAATTTAGGCAACCAAGAANACATTGAATTGGTTTTTAACTCAGNCTCAGAACTACGCTGCTGTTGCGGAATAGAATTAATTCGAACGATAGGTTTAGACCTACCATTCTCTGTGTTCAATCGTATTGGCTCAGAAGACTCTAAATTTACAAATGGTTCTGCTAGACTACGACGCAGTTTGATAGCCTGCGCTCCTTTAGATAGACTNACCACAATTAGATTGCCCATTAAGACAACAGATTTACTAGCTCCCATTCCCAGGGTTCTAACACTCGAGCGTAGTTCAGAAAATACAAGTCCAGTCACATAATACCCCAGTAGTAAAACTAATAATCCGAGTATTACGGCAACAATATTTGCCCCTAAAGCTGCTGAACCAGGTAACAATTGCAACAATATGAACAAGACAGTATCGCCAAAAAGTCCACCCATTGAAAAATTATGAACCCAATACACGCTGGGTGTTAATGTGGCTGCGTACAGAGAACATAATGCCCAAAATATTGGAGCATATATCAAACGAATTAGCATTCGTTCTGAACCAACATGAGCAATCAGACGTATACTCCACACTATAAAAAGAAATGGGATACTCCAACTACCCAGGCCCATTATTTTTATCAATGGCGCTGAAATCGTGGCGCCNANTTGGCCAGCCAAGTTCCCAATTTCACGATCACCTGAACTCATCCACGCCGAATCTTCTGGAGAATAACTTAAAACNACAAGCGTTAAAAAAANACCCANNAGAAAAAGAATTAGACCNAGGGCTTCTACACCCCGCTTTTGTAAAAAAGCCTGTGTTGTCGCGTCCAAGAGAGGGTCGCGTCCACGGGTTGGATATGCCATTTATACCTCAACATCACTTATATAAACAGTCGCGAATGATAGTTAACCCACGCTGCATTTCTTTTTTTGGAGCCACTAAAGCGACCCGTATATAGCCAGACCCAGGGTTCTGCTCGTTTGCGTTTTGCCCCAGGTATGATCCCGGCAGCACCCGCACCCCTCTTTTGGTCCACAGTTTTACTGTTGCCATTTGATCATCTTCGACAGGTAACCACAAGAAAAACCCTGCCTCNGGTGAATTATATGCCTCAATACCAGCAAAAATACGGTCTGCTGCCTCAAACTTATCACAATATAGTTGCCTGTTAGCAACAACATGATCATCATTTGCCCATATTTTGGCNGAAACATCCTGAATTGGGCCTGGTAATGGACAACCCGCATATGCACGAAGCTGCTTAATTTGCGATATATTGAATTCTCCAGAAGCGACAAACCCCGAGCGCAAACCAGGTAAATTCGAACGCTTTGAAAGAGAATGAAATGCNACGACACGCTCGGGATCTGCCCCAATTTTTGTTGCAACCTCTAAAACGCCTGGAGGGGGTGCATAACGATAGATCTCACTGTAGCACTCATCAGCAAATATTTTAAAATCATAAGTCTCAGCCAATTTAATAAGACGCGTCCAGTATTCAAAGTCAGCGACTACTCCCTGAGGGTTCGATGGTGAACACAGAAAGAAAGCTGATGTCTCATTTAATTCTGCCGGTGTAAGTGTATCTAGATCAGGCAGAAACCCTGTTTCAGCACTTGCTGGCAGGTAGGCTGACTGAGCACCAATCGCCATAGCTGCCACCGTATAAACTTGGTAAAATGGATTGGGAATTAATATCTTGGATCCTGTTGGACAGAGAGCCACAACAGCATTAAACAATCCTTCACGCGTGCCATTTAATGCCATGATCTGACTATTTGCGTTAATGGACACACTATATCTTCTCTCAAGATAGCCACTTATGCTGTTTAACAACTGCTCTGTACCATTATTATTAGGATAACTATTAAAACCTGATACAGAATCAAGAAGCACCGACCCAACCCACTCTGGAAACTGGTGCTTTGGTTCACCAATAGTCATGTTAATCACACCCCCACCAGGAGCATGGCCATCTAATAGAGCTCGCAAACGAGACCAGGTAGCAGTGGGGAGCATATCAAATCGGTTAGTCATTATGAAAAGGAACCTCCTAATTAATAGCGTTAGGTCAACTTATTCACCACTTCAAATCAAAACCCAGCTCAAGCCANAGCATTTTCAACGGCCGCGCCCAAACGTAAAAGGCGGTGCTCCCCCATTGGAGGACATAAGATCATAAACCCACATGATGGAACCCCAGTGGGTAGAGTTAATGCACATGCTCCCATAAGGTTCCCAATACGAGTATTACGCAATGCGAGTAAATTTTCAGTAACGTAATAATCATGATCTTGTGCTAGCCGATCAATATTAGGGGGTAAGATTGGACTGCTAGGCATTAGAATAGCGTCATACGCTGCAGTGGCTTCACTATACTCAGCCCTTAATTGATCAAGCGCTTGCCAAGCCGCAACATAATCAGATGCCAACACGTTAGAACCACTGCGAAAGCGAAGAAGTATTTCTTCAAACATGGCTTCGGGGTTGCTTTCAATTTCATGTTTCCAGGTTCCATAAGCCTCAGTTGGAAACAATATGCCAGTAAGTCCTAAGGCCTCTGTTACAGTTGGAATATTTATATACTCAACAACTGCTCCCATTGCTTGCAATCGTTTTATGGAATTATCAAAGGCTTTTTTCGGGAGTTCTCGAATGTCATCAAATACAGCTGTTTTACAGACTGCAAAACGACAACCCTCCAAATTAGCGTTAGTTAAATTTACAGGCTTATCACCCTCGAGCGCCGCCAAAGCAAATGAGGCATCTTCTACTGACCTACAAAGAGGGCCTATCGTGTCAAATCGAGCACATAAAGGCACCACTCCACTCAAAGACAGACGATCACTGGTAGTCTTAAGCCCAACCAAATCATTCCAAGCCGCAGGAACACGCACAGAACCGCCAGTATCTGAGCCAATAGCCATGGCTGCCAATCCGAATGCAACAGACGCTGCAGCACCAGAAGAGGAGCCTCCAGCTACGGCAGAATGATCATTTATACATGGTGAAGTTTCTGTTTGAGGGTTAAAACCAAGACCAGAAAACGCAAGTTCAGACATATGAGTTTTACCAAGACATACCAGACCAAGAGATGTAGCATTTTTTAAAACTTCACAGTCAGAATTAGGAGTTCGGCCTTTCAATAACAGGCTTCCAGCTTCNGTAACTATTCCCGCGCTATCAAATAAATCTTTCCATGATACGGGAACGCCGTCTANTATAGATCTACGCTGGCCAGAAACNGCGCGNTCAGCGGCACCTGCCGCTTCAGACAATGCCCGTTCATCAGTGACCACCGTATAAATTCTATCTTTAAAAGGATGTGCATGGATAGCATCCAAATATTTTTGGGTTAAGGCGACAGGATCAATATTGCCCATCCCAATCTCGCGGCCAAGTGCCGCCGCACTCATTGCCAACCATCTTTCCATCAATAGGCTCCTCTTATTAAATATATGCTAGCGATGTCGCACCCCCTCGACAACATCTCTTAGCTATATCATGTCAGTAATGTGGATTATGAAGTTATCATCTCCGGTGGTGGCCTTAATGGTATTACCTTAGCTTTAGCATTAAATCATGCTGGAATTAGTGTGGCTATAGTTGACAAACTGCCACATGAAACCATTTCATTGGGCAATTTCACTGGTAGGTCTTACGCCCTTTCGTCTGCCAGCAAAAAAATGCTCTCCGTTCTTAATTTATGGCAAAGCTTAACCCATACCGCTCAACCTATGCTGGAAATAAAGGTGACAGATGGATCTGTAGGAATTGGACCGTCACCTTTTATGATGCATTTTGGTCAAAACGATTTTAGTGATGGTCCAATGGGTTTTGTTGTGGAAGATCGACACCTAAGACAATCTTTAATTAAATCCTTGATCCAATCTGACATAAAATATTTCTCAGAAACTACTATTCTAAAGCAAACGCTAAATAATTCAGCTGTAACGGTTGATCTTGATAATGGAAAAACCCTAACTGCGGCTGTCTTAGTTGGTGCAGATGGGCGAAATTCTAAAACAGCGAGGGCCGCTAAAATCAATCGTACTGGTTGGAATTATGAACAATCATCTTTAGTTTGCGCTATTAAGCATGAAAAGCCACACAATGGTATTGCTTATCAACATTTTTTGCCTACTGGACCCTTGGCAATATTACCACTTACAGGAAATTGCAGNGGCATAGTTTGGACTGAGAAAATTAGAACAGCCAAGATTATTCANGCTTTNAATAAAAACGCTTACCTTGACGCGCTGCGTCCTCGAGTTGGTGAGTTTTTAGGTNGTATTTCTTTAGTTGGCNCTCGCGAAATATATTCCTTNAGTTTATCAATGGTTCACCANATGATTGACGCACGTNTAGCTCTTGTGGGTGANGCAGCACATGTANTNCACCCGATAGCAGGNCAAGGCTTGAACGCTGGATTTAAAGACATAGCCGCTCTNACAGAAGTNTTATGTGANGCTAAACGCCGTGGCCAAGATTTAGGTGCACANANCACTTTAGATCAATATCAACGCTGGCGTAGATTTGACAATGCAATGCTCGGTNTNGCGACNAATGGATTTAACAATATGTTCTCAAATTCNAATGCTATACCCCGTACANTTCGCAACTTAGGCTTAGCNNTCGTTAATAATACTAACTTTTTGCGCCGTGCNTTNGTTTCAAANGCAGCAGGTCAATTCGGNGATCTTCCAAAGCTTCTACAAGGAAAAAGTTTAAANAACTAATTTANTTACTCTTCNACTTCNCGCGCCTCCTCAACAAGCATGATTGGAATGCCATCTCTAATAGGGTAGGCTAAATGGGCNGATTTTGAAACTAATTCTTGGCGTTCTGCGTCGTAGCTCAAGCGTGCTCCTGTTTGTGGGCATATAAGGTATTCCAGCATTTTTTTATCAATNACACTCACTGTAATAAATCCTCATCCANTCCACCACGCAATGCAAATTCAATCAAGGTTGTCAAAGTTTCCCGTCGAGTTGTTAAGCTTGGCGCCTCNAGCAANGCCTGTTTATCTTCTGGCTCAAACGGACANAACATAGACAATGAATTNATAAGCAATTCATCATCCGCATCTTTCATCNTATCCCAGTCTGTGGAAAGTTGTTGATTATCAAAATACCGCTTTAATATACNGAGNAACGCTTTTCGATCAAAANTAGGNTCTTTTTCAACCTTACCTAAATCNCCTTCAAANCCACCCCATGTNACATGACATCTTCGATATGGCGCAAAGCCTTCAACTTCNTCTTTAANACGAAATCTGCTTATNCCAGACAANGTCACCATATANCNACCATCCTCAGTTTCTGAAATCTGGCTAAGGCGACCCGCACAACCAATAGAGTGCAAAACCACAGNACCATCTCGCCCAGAATAGGGTTGCACCATTCCTATGAAGCGACTGGCTGTTTTCATGCAATCTTCAATCATATTTAGGTAACGCGGNTCAAATATGTGCAAAGGTAATTTNGCACGTGGCAGGAGCAGAGCCCCCGGCAACGGGAATACCGGTATCACATCAGGCATATCATATCTTAACGTCATAGTAAGTACCTAGGTCTTTGGACCGATCATGCAAATATTAATGAAGATAATTTACGGCGTCCATTCAACGCAATCGCATCATTATCCGGCAGCGCATCAAATATATTTAAAAGCTGAACCTTGGCGGCACCTTCATTCCAATCNCGGTCTCTTNGAAACAATTCNAGAAGTTGAGACACTGCCTCATNTGTTTCACCNGCCGCATGNAGTGCNGTAGCAAGTTCTAANCTNGCTTTATGGTCGTCAGCATTTAGTTGTACCGCNGCCTTTAAATCATCTANAGGCCCAGCATTTTCAGCCTGCTTTGCGAGTTCCAACTGTGCACGCACTGCTTCTAATTCGGGGGCATCAGAAATTTCAGCAGGCGCACCATTTAAGATAGCTTCCGCCTCACTTAGGTCATTCAACATTAAATGTGCCTTCACTAATCCTGCNTAAGAAGCCACATTATTTGGGTCTTCCTGGATTATTGCAGAGAATGTCTGAGCTGCATCAGTAGCATTACCTTCAGAAAGCATTTCTTCAGCAGCCTTTAGAGCATCGGTTAGCCCACCTGTCTCCTCAGCATCACCACCAAGAGCCACCACGCGATCCACGAATGCCTGTATTTCAGAACCAGGCACAGCGCCCTGAAAACCATCTACAGGTTGCCCTTGCCAAAAAGCATAAACCGTTGGCACAGATTGAATTTGCAACTGGGATGCGATCGATTGATTTTGATCAATGTCAACTTTAACCATTTTCACTGCCCCACTTGCCGCAGTGACAGAAGCCTCAAGCGCGGGACCTAATGTTTTACACGGACCACACCAAGGAGCCCAAAAATCTACGATTACAGGAACTGTTTTGGACGTTTCAACGACATCCGCCATAAACGTTTGTTCAGATCCATCTTTAATTAGGTCCCCTGCGGGAGGTGTAGACGCGTTCAATTCAAGCATGACACATTTTCCTTGTTTCAAACCTATATATGGTCTCCATGAGAAGGTTTGCCAAGGGGTATCTAAATATCAAAGCTAGCGAAGACTGGCGCATGATCAGATGGCTTCTCCCATCCTCGAACACTTCGAAGTACATAGCTGGAATGTGCCAATGATGCGATATCAGCAGTAGCCCACACGTGATCTAATCTACGCCCTTTGTCGGCAGCGTCCCAATCTTTTGCACGATAGGACCACCAGCTATATAATCGCCCATCTGGAATATCTTTCCGAGTTATGTCAACCCAGTCACCCGCAGCCATAACTTCACTGACATGCTGAACTTCAATAGGAGTATGGCTCACAATCTTCAAAAGTTTTTTATGGTCCCAAACATCATCCTCACGTGGCGCAATATTTAGATCTCCAACCAAAATGGACCGCTTTGGTTTGTTGGTCGAAAATAGATCTCGTAACTCTTTAAGATAATCTAACTTTTGCCCAAATTTTTCGTTCTGATTTCGATCTGGTATATCACCGCCTGCAGGAACATAGTGATTATGGATNGTGACGCCATTGGGCAATATTGCAGCAACATGTCGAGCATGTCCTAGATTGGCAAGATCTAACCCACCAGCATCTTCCAATGGAACCTTAGAGATGATTGCGACACCATTGTAACCCTTTTGTCCGCGCGCGACCATATGAGGGTAACCCAAATCCGAAAAACCTTGTCTTGGGATAAGTTCTACTGGGCTTTTACATTCCTGTAGACAAAGAACATCTGGGCCCTCATCACGAAGCAGTTTTAATACGATTGGCTCTCGCAATCTTACAGAATTAATATTCCAAGTAGCTAATTTAATTGGCATAAATTTGTACCGCCTTTACAAAATTGAAGTGCACCTTTTGATATGTAAAAACTATCTCATTAGGTTTAGATCATTTCGATAACATCTTTATCAATTGCTAAAACATAACCACGTCGCGCTACGTTTTTAATCAAAAGTGCACTCATCATTTGATTTCCTAAACTATCACGAAGCCTTTTTATCCTCGTTGCACCAGCAGCTTCATCACAATCAACAATTGCCTTACCAATAATTACTGACTCGAGCTCTGCTCCACTTAACACCTCTCCATCCATTCTTGCCTCCGCCAGAACAGAAATCGTTTCTATTGCGGCTTGGGTTAGCTGAAACTCCATATTGTTTAATATAACAAGATTTTCTTCACGGCTTATTAAAAGAGATGAGACTTGAATACCCGCAATTTCAATTTGAGCAACCCGACGGTTAAGAACTAATAAAAAGCCAAGAAAAGCAACTGCTGCTAAAAGTAATGATGCCGCCATTAATATAAGAACAAAAATCACTGCGCGGTAGCTCGCCAGTGTATCAGAAAATGCCGTGCCAGACTGTGCCAAGACTTCCAACAACTTGACCTGACCTGGACTTGTCAATGCATTATTTTGAATAAAAATCTGCTCAACCCTTGCGTTAAAAGCATTACCATCAGGCAGCGTCCATAACAGCCACCAACCCGTCACTGCAAGAATTACTATTATTCCAAAGAGCCCTATAATGACAACTAGGCGTGTAGTCTTTCTAGCTTCAGTAGCGGAGGAAATTTTCACCAGCATTTTCTTTCTGTTGGGAGTTTGGTAATTTGCGAGACACTGTTAATACATTCAACAAGGTCCAGCCATGGGGTAAAAGTCGTAGCGCAACTTTGTCCTGAACGTAACCGGTGACGCACTCACCACTATCTAATTTCATAATTCCATAATGCAACTTAAGTGGATTTCCTTGCTTTGCTTTATAATCTACATAGCAAGCAGCCTGAGCCGACTGCGAAAGAAAAATTATAAATGTAATTATCATCCATTTCATCAGTAGACTCTGCCACCAAGCAAAATGTTATTCAATAACCATATAGCGCTATCACTTAACACTTACGCGTTATTGCTTAGCAATCAGAAAGAAGAGGAAGAAGGATCCATAAATGCCCAAAGTGGCAAGAAAGGATAACCTATGCGAATTAACACTCTGAGATTTTTAGTAGTTTTCTCAATTTCAATAACAGGGTTGGGAGCAACACCGGCTTTTCCTGGAAATGATCATGCCTTTGCCAAATTTATATTTGGTGCCGCTACTCTACTGGCNCTGAGTCAAAGTANCTCACGCAATCATTATATAGAATACTCCGTATCTTCACGCAAAAAATTTNCCAAAAAAACATCAACNTGGATAGTTGAAGATCTCTTACCNGCAAAGTGCAATCGGTTAATACACACTAANCTTGGTGCAATGCGCATTGCACCAAATCAATGCCTCGACAATAATTACAGCTATGCCATGGATTTGCCAGTACGTTGCCAGCGTGCTGTAAAAAAATGGAATGGAAACATTTTACGTGGGTATAAGGTTCGTTGCTTGCAAAAACATGGCTACAGTTTTCAATGGTAAANACAAAAAGTTTTNCACTTTATAAAGGTTCTATCCNGTGTTGATTTTGGNGAACCAATGTGAACTGTCTTTTTTATTTNGNGCATTAAGGGTACTAACTTNCNATGGCTAATTTACCAACCTATGAGTATGAGGCAAATCTACAGCTAAATGGCAGTTCAATTATTGCAGGTGTTGATGAAGTTGGCCGTGGACCAATAGCTGGGCCTGTGTATGCAGCTGCTGTTATTTTGAACCCCGTTCATATACCACTTGGCCTCAACGACAGTAAAAAGTTNTCAGCAAAACAACGCAAATTAATATGTAAGGATATTCGAAAGCACGCAGATGTCTCCATCGCNAGCGCATCTGAACGAGAAATTGAGAAGCTTAATATTCTGCATGCATCACATNTAGCAATGATGCGAGCNATAGGGGGACTAAAATCAACGCCTGATCATATCTTAATTGACGGAAATTTGATCCCACGCGACCTAAATATTCCNGCTACAGCGATAGTAAAGGGCGACGCATCATGCGCNTCAATTGCCGCCGCTTCGATAATAGCCAAAATCGAACGGGATCAATTTATGTATGATTTGGGGCAACAGTTTCCGGGCTATGGATGGGAAAAAAATGTAGGATATCCAACTTTGCAGCACCTAAAAGCACTCCAAGATATAGGGATCACCCCTTATCATAGGCAAACCTTTAAGCCTGTACACAACATATTGTATCAAGAAAAAAATTAAATAATTGATTTAAATAAATAATTTGACGGCGAATCCAACATGATTCATTTTTAGCCAAACAAATGAGCGTAAAAAAGCGCCAGAGCAGAGGCAAAAATGAATAAAACTACTANCAATGAGGCTGTTGAAGAGCTGCCGCTAAATACTATTTTCAANGGTGACTGCATCGAGGTTATGAATAGCNTNCCTGANTGCTGTGTAGATCTAATATTTGCGGACCCTCCATACAACTTACAATTGAAGGCGGACTTACACCGGCCAGATAATTCTAAAGTGGANGCTGTCGACGACCATTGGGATCAATTTGATAGCTTTTCAGTTTANGANAAATTTACGCGTGACTGGCTTAAAGCTGCACGGAGGATCCTTAAGCCTAATGGNGCTATTTGGGTGATTGGAAGTTACCACAACATTTTTCGTGTTGGAACCACACTTCAAGATGCTGGCTANTGGATCTTGAATGATGTGGTTTGGAGAAAATCAAACCCAATGCCTAATTTTCGTGGAAANCGNTTTACAAATGCACACGAAACCTTGATTTGGGCTTCAAAATCAGAAGGGGCAAAATATACATTTAACTATGAAGCTCTTAAAGCACTCAATGAAGGTATCCAAATGCGCAGTGATTGGGTTTTGCCAATCTGCACTGGCCACGAAAGATTGAAGGATAGTGAAGGCGAAAAGGCCCATCCAACTCAAAAGCCAGAGAGCCTGCTTCATCGAGTTTTGCTTGGCNCAACCAATCGCGGCGATGTGGTGCTTGATCCCTTTTTTGGAACCGGAACNACCGGGGCCGTCGCAAAAATGTTGGGCCGTGACTTCATTGGCATTGAACGTGAAGAGAGTTATCGCAAAGTGGCTCAAAAACGAATTAATAATATTCGTAAGTATGATAGTGAAGCTTTAGCAGTGACAGTTTCCAAACGTGCTGAACCGCGCGTACCATTTGGGCAATTGATTGAAAGAGGTATGTTGAGACCGGGAGAAGTGCTCACCAGTCCAAGAGGTAAAACAGCAAAAGTTAGAGCGGATGGTACTCTGGTAAGTGGAGAAACTGCTGGCTCGATCCACCAAGTCGGTGCAGAATTAGAAAATGCTCCTTCGTGTAACGGCTGGTCTTATTGGAATTTCCGAAGAGACGGCAAAGTAGTATCCATTGATCTCTTGCGTCAGCAAATNCGATCTGAAATGCGTCAACGCCCAAATTAATTTTACAAAAGCGAAATTCGCCTGCGTNGGCAAAAATTGTCAANCNCAAACTNATACCCTGCTTNNATGGNAGGGTATTTTTTTCAAAAAATANAANAAAAATAGTTTANANTGGAANAANCAAACATCAATTTTTTTGACTNGCNGCGATCCAAACCTTGCGCATAACGGTTGGTAACTCTGAAACACGAAATTTATATTTTTTAATATATTTTTTCTCNGNAGCGTCAGAAACAGTTTTTGCAACCAAAACNCTGAGTTTAAGGTGGAAATGGGAAAATGTGTGATGGACTTCATCAGACATTTCTACCCAATCTGCACGAAATGGTGGCGCAAACTCAGGATCACCCTCGACCCATTCACTAACAGGCCAACAGAGCATACCTCCTAATAGTCCAGAATCTGGTCGTTGCTCCAATAATACTGCACCATCAACACTGTAGGCTACATATGCAAATCCTCGCCGTGTAGGTTTCTTTGGCTTAACNGTTTTTTTTGGCANNTTTTCTGCGCTGCCATGCTGCTGAGCAAGACAACAATTCTCCCATGGGCATAAATNGCATGACGGTGATTTAGGAGTGCATATTGTTGCNCCCAAATCCATTACAGCCTGCGCATAATCCCCAGNTCTTTCGTAAGGCGTNAGTCCATTTGCATAATNAGTNAGTTGNNNTTTTGCTTTTGGNAGCGGANCATGCACATTAAACAAACGAGCAATNACNCTCTCTACATTNCCATCAANCACNGTTTCAGGTTGATCAAACGCTATAGATGCCAATGCCGCACTGGTATANGGNCCNATGCCNGGCAACCTTTGNAGTTGAGTACGGTCTTGNGGAAACTNNCCGTCAAATTTAAAAACCACTTCNCGNGCACATTTCAAAAGATTACGNGCTCTGGCATAGTATCCAAGCCCTGCCCAAGCAGCCATAACTTCCGCATCANTNGCNGATGCTAATGCNAANATATCTGGCCAAAGTTCAGTAAACTTTANAAAATAGTCCTTCACCACGGCAACTGTTGTTTGNTGCAACATAATCTCTGATAGCCATATTCGATAAGGGTCAGGAANCGTTCCNATGGCCCGATCCGCNGGAGCAACTCGCCANGGCANAATGCGTGCATGATCATCATACCATTTTAATAAAACATTAGNATCNGGTTGGTTGGACAATTTATCTAATACTTTCANTAAAAGAGGTGGCGCTGGAGCAGACTTCAGTTAAAATAGAGTAAATCAGGAAGAGCCATTAAAAGCGATGCAAAAAACTACGACATTATCTAAAAACAGGAACACGGGCTTTCGGCGTGCCTCCACTCTGGTAGAAAAGAAATTACGAGCCGTTGGTGAGTCTCGAGGATTCGCAATCACTCGGTTGTTAACTCATTGGAGTGAGATTGTAGGACTTCAGGTTTCCAAAATCTGTGTTCCAGTAAAAATTAGTTACGCACAAAAAGGGTTTGGCGCCACTTTGTTACTTTTAACAACAGGCTCGCATGCTCAAATGCTAGAAATGCAATTGCCAAAAATTCAAGAAAACGTTAATGCGTGCTATGGCTATAACGCTATTGCACGGGTCCGTATAACTCAGACTGCACCCACTGGATTCTCTCATGGAGAGGTACAAATTAAATCTGTTGCACGATCAAAAAATCTGATTTCTAACACCAAAATAGCAACCAAAGCTGCTTTAATTTCTGAAGAAATCAAGGATGAAGGATTAAGGATTGCACTGACCACTTTTGGTGAGAACATACTGAAAAGCGAAAAGAGACTATAAGATGAACAAGAAAATTTTGTTAGCCCTAATCCTAGTAATAAGCTTTGGGCTTGGTGGCTACTTTTTAATGATGCCAAAAAAAGTGGACCAATTAGGACCTACTTTTGGAGCTGCTAACGCAGAGATCATTAACGAAATTGATACGTCAGTAATTAGAGAAATGACACTGGGGATTAATGATGCGCCAATAAAAGTTGTCGAATATGCCAGCTTTACCTGTCCACATTGCCGATCATTTCATGATAATGTTTTTAAAAAATTAAAAACAAACTATATAGATTCAAATAAAATAAGCTTTACCTACAGGGAGATATATTTCGATCGATTTGGTCTCTGGGCGTCAATTATTGCGCGGTGTGGGGCACAAAATAAGTTTTTTGCAATTTCAGATCTTCTCTACAAGAAACAGAGTGAATGGACGAAAGGCAGCCCCGCTGACATTGCAGATAGCTTAAGACGAGTTGGAGTAGTTAGTGGACTAGCCCAAGATGATGTAGAAGCCTGTTTTAAAGATGGCCAAAAGGCTCAAAGTTTAGTCGCCTGGTCTGAAAAAAACTCGAAAAAAGATGAAATTACTTCAACCCCATCCTTTATAATAAATGGGAAAAAATACGCTAATTTATCATATTTAGAATTTAAGCAAATTTTAGATTCAGAATAAATTACTTTAGCCCTATATTTACCAATTTTTGATCAATCTTAGTCCAGTCCTGTATTTTTAAACGTACCGGTAAGGCCAAGACATCTCTACGATAATTTTCAGGCAGACGCACCGAGTCCTTTTCTGTGCACACCAGTTGCGCATCCAGTGATTTTGCTTTGGCAGATAAGCGCTTCATTAATCGTGGGGAAAGTGATTGATGATCAGAAAGAACCTCAGTGCCTAAAATATTTACTCCTAAAGTTTGTAAAGTTAAAAAAAACTTCTCAGGATCGGCCATTCCGGCAAAAGCAAATACCCTTAAACCTCTCCAATCCATGCCGGTCAGTAGCGGTTTAATCTCAGCTGTCACATGTTTCACGTTCAAAGGAGCTTTCAGTTTTTGTAAAAATTTTTTTTGGGCTATCTCAGAACCAATAGAAAGACACATATCAGCTCGGTTTATGCCATTTTTAAAAGGCTCTCTTAGAGGTCCAGCTGGTATACAAAAGCCATTTCCAAACCCACGATTAGCATCCACTACTATCATTGAAAAATCTTTATGAATGCTCGGGTCTTGGAACCCATCATCCAGTAAAATTACATCTGGTGTACTTTTCAATGCTAATGAAATTCCCTCTGCGCGATCGTTAGCTACAACCACTTTGCAAAACGCTGCAAGCAGTAGGGGTTCATCGCCAACAAGATTCGCATTATGAGTTGCTGGCTTAACCTCAACTGGATCTCTAATAGTTCCACCATATCCACGAGACACTACGACAACCAAGTGTTTTAAGTTTTGTAAATACTCAACAAATGCTATTGTTGTCGGTGTTTTTCCGGTCCCACCAGCATGAATATTTCCAATACAAATCACGGGGCAGCTCTCTGGGGAAACAGTTTTAGATTTTTTAATTCTCCATGCGGTAGCCTTGCCATACAGCCAACCCAATGGGAAAAGGGTCCATGCCAAAAAGCCTGGTCTTGAATACCAAAAATTAGGCGTCTTTATCATCAGACTATTTCTCCAAGTTCATTTTATCCAGAATAAAATCCACAAGGCGATCGATGGCAACCGCACCATCCGAGACGACCTGCCAGCCTTTTTTTGCCATTTCTGCGCATTGGTCTGGCGCCATGAGCACCGCTAATTTAGAGCTCAAATCTTTTTCTCTTTCAAGGGCCACTGAGGCACCTCTCTCCATCATCCGCACATAGAGCTCTTTAAATACATTCACTTTTGGCCCATGTATTACGGAACTGCCTAATGCCGCGGCAACAAGTGGGTTTGGCACCTTGCCACTTGTAAAGCTACCTCCCATATAAGAAATTGACGCCAGTCGATACCAGAGACCCACGTCACTACTCCCATCTGTTAAAAAAACCTGAGTAGAGGGATCAGGTTTAACCACCTCAGAACGCGATTGGCTAATCAGATTCAGCGCTAATGATATTTCATTAAAAGTAGAAACGCTAAATCGATCTTCAAGGTCTAGAATTAAAAGTAAACGGTGTGCATTTCGTTGCGCCTCCACAAAAGACTCCAAAACCATACGTATTTCTAATAGCGGTACTTTGTGTGCAAACCAAACTGGCCGTGCAGCAAGTATTTCTCCAATGTGGTCACGTTCAGCTTCATCGCATGCAGGAGCAACGACACCACTAAGTAGAGGCCCAATTACTTCAATTTTTTTTGCTGCAAGCCCTAGAGACCTTAAATCATTAACATCCTCTAATCGTTCGGCAAAAGAATAGCACACTGGTCTCAAAAATTGGCGCATAACAGTCTTCCGCCATATCCAGGGTCTTCCAAGTAGCGTCTTTATATTTGGGTTAATCAAAGCGACAGGGCGAGACACATGGTGATTTAAACTAAAAAGTGGCGTGTCTAAATTGTCTCCAGTCCATAGACACAAATCTGGAGAAATGTCTTTTAAAAAGTTTTGCGCTGACTTTGAGCCTGTATCTTGTAGTACTGTAACATCGCTTTCATTGATTTCAGAAATAGCAGGCACTGAAATTCGGTATGTCAAAGATGGCTCAATTATTTCGGCCCTAATTAACACTTCTCGTAGGGCATCCACACCAGCCGTTGTCGACGCATGAGCCCAAACATTTGGTTTTTGTCGGAGCGTGACCATCATATGAAAAATATATATTTTACAATTATATAAAACATTGGCTGATTTTTTATAACTACTTAACTAAAAATATTCACTTTAGTTTATCGCAATCCCTTCATAAGCCCAGCATGAATACAAGGATTACTAGAAACTATTCCATTTAATTGGCCGATTGGCGAATTAAACACAAGTTCTTGACCATTTTGATCAGTAGTCAATCCACCAGCTTCGCTTGCTATCAGAGAACCTGCAGCGACGTCCCACTCCCATGTAGGACGTAGAGTTAACATCCCATCAAACTCTCCATTTGCCACCAAACATAGCCTATAGGCAATTGATGATCGAAAGCTCCTCTTGATATTAGGAAGGCCACCGGGCCAAAATTCATCACCTAAATTGGCTTTTGATGACAAAATATCTGCTCCCTCGATTTTCTGCCTTTTGGATACTGAGACAGGCTGCTTATTTAGAAATGCCCCACCGTTTAATACTGCAGTGAACATCATGTCTAACATCGGCATAAAAACTGCTGCCACTTGAACCTGTCCATTTTTTGCAACGGCCAGAGAATGCCCCCAATGGAGTGCGCCATTAATGAAAGAGCGTGTACCATCAATTGGATCAACAATAAATACAACATCAGTCAACAGTCGATTTTTAGTATCTTCAGTTTCTTCAGATAACCATCCATAGTTTGAGCGTGCCGATAGCAAATGATGGCGAAGCATATGGTCAATATCTAAATCAGCTTGCGTAACAGGACCCTCATTTTTCGCCTTGTCCCAAGTTTTTGGGTCCTTCTTAAAATAGCGTTTTGCAATCTTTCCAGCTTCTCGTGCAGCCTCTTCAATGAGTATCAGATCA
>NZVF01000024.1 GCA_002698165.1 Planktomarina sp.
CAAGACAGCGCCTTTTATATTGCTGTTGAGCTGCATTAATAACTCCAAATTAATTTCGTCTAATCAGACAAGAAATCAAATCTCACCCCTGCATGCGAGAGATATGATCTACTTTTGAAGTGGTACAGCAAACAGTGCTGGCAACCAAACTTTAGATGTACAAGCATGCGAAACACCAGGTCTCGCATTTTCCCATCAAAGTTTAGCGACAAAGTCAATCATTGCTGACTGTCCGTTGTGCCCAATCCCTTCAGACAAATTTGCTTGATATTCTCTATTTACCTTTATTTCAGTATTTTTAAATAATCTGGTAAAAGTTTCTTTGGTATACATAAGTGATACATCTTTTGGGCCACCAGTTCCAAAATTAATTTGGTCAGGTGTGTAACCGTGAACCAAAAGAGTGCCACCTTTTTTAGTTGCTGTTCGCAGGCCCATAAATACTTCGTTTATTTTTTCTGGTGGCACAAATTGGAAGCAGATACCAATTACGTTATCATATTGTTTATGTGACCAGTTTATATCAAAGAAATCTTCTAATTTGTAGTTAACTTCTACGTTTTGACTGGCAGCTAGGGCTTTTGCCTTTTGGTGTGCTATCTCAGAGTAATCTGATGCCGTAACTTTGAAACCTCTGCTGGCAAGGTATACTGAATTACGACCTTCCCCGTCAGCGATAACAAAAGTTTCTCCATTAGGAACTAAATATTTTTCTAGTCTCAAAAGTGATTGTGATGGTTCTTTACCAAATAAATAGTCGTCAATTGAAAATCTCTTGTCCCAATCCATTGTTAACTATCTCCATAAGATTNCCATTTCNTGGGGACAGTAACNCCCAGATAAGTTTTGGTCTATGCCACNTTTTTGAAAAATTTTTACTTTACAGTGGAACCCCAAATAACCAATCTTGGCCAAGCTAAGAACAATATGAGTAATGTCAGAAAAAAATAAAAGGTTATTGTTTATGGGGTGCCGTATTTTAATATTGGGTGGTGGTTTCGCTGGGCTGTACGCTGCTCGTAACATTCAACGTCTGCTTNGAAAAAACGTAGAAATAGAAATTGTTAATCGTGAAAACTATTTTGTGTTCCAACCGTTGTTACCCGAAGTTGCTGGAGGCACTATATCGGCGGTAAATGCTGTTTCACCTCTTCGTTTTCTGACGCGAGGCATCTCAATGCGTAAGGCCGAGATAGATAGTATTGATCCAANAGCACAAACAGTTACGGTTTTTCAAGGAGTTCAACGACGTCCAACAATATTAAATTATGATCATTTAATAATTGCGTTNGGNTCNAGCANTGATTTAACACGTACACCGGGGTTAAACGAACATGCATTTACAATTAAGACCCTCAGCGATGCCCAGAGCTTGCGTGCACATGTAATTGAAAGACTAGAACATGCCGACATTACCCGCCTGCCTGAAGTAAAAAAAGGTGCGCTTACCTTTACTGTTATCGGTGGAGGCTTTTCAGGCATCGAAACCATCGGAGAAATCAAGGAGTTGATTGACCGGTCCCTGCGTTACTATCCAAATATTCAAAGTTCAGAAATACGTGTTGTTGTATTGGAATTCGCCAACCGCATCTTAAATGAAATGCCAATAAAATTGGCAGAATATGCACAGAAGAAACTTACCGAGCGAGGGATTGAAATTCAGCTGGGGGTCGGTGTTGCAGGGTGTACAGGAACGCAGCTTTTTACAACTTCAGANGAGGTCATAGATACTCGGACCATCGTGGCAACAATCGGAAACGCCCCATCTTTAGCAGTATCAAAAATGCCATTCACTCTTCTGCATGGCCGTATTTTGGTTGAACGTGATCTCTGTGTGAAAGGACACAAAAATATCTGGTCTATTGGTGATTGTGCTCTAATACCGATGAAAGATGACGCCAGCCATCGAGATGATTTTGCTCCACCAACGGCACAGTTTGCCGTGCGGGAGGCAAAGCAAGTTGCATTAAACATCAAAGCGACTTTGAACAATCAACCCTCAAGTGGATTTAAATACACTTCAAAAGGGTCGTTGGCTTCGCTCGGCGCTGGGCGAGGGGTAGCCGAGGTATTTGGTATAAAATTGACTGGTCGAGTTGCCTGGTTACTTTGGCGGGTTTATTACATTTTGTTTTTACCTGGTATGCAGACCCGAGTCTCTGTCCTGTGGAATTGGCTGATGGATTTGTTTTCTCGTCGTTCAGTCGTACAAATCAATTCGCAAAAGCAACAAGGCGCTCGTTACGTCCTTTACCGTGCTGGCGATCGAATTTATGAAACAGGCACGCGCGCTGATGGATTTTATACAATTATATCTGGAAGAGTTCGAATAACAGGTATTGATGAGAAGACAGGTAAAGAAACCTCCCGTATTCTTGCAGCTGGTGAGCACTTTGGAGAACGTTTATTAATAGGAGCGACCCGTAGAATTGCGACAGCGGTCGCTGTGGATGACACAAAAGTTTTAGGTCTGAGTAGAGATGAGTTTTTAAAACTTGCTGAAGGGCTGCCATTCTTTCAAAACTACTTTAAAACCCANCTTGAAGCATCTGGTCTTGGACAGGGCGTGCTGAATACAATGGACAAGCACTGATTTTTTTGACNTGACCANTCGTCAATGTATGGGATTAGCAACTTAAAAATGAAAGAAGGTAAAAATGGCATTAATAGTGAAAAGCGCAATAAAGATTACCAAAGGTTTTGATACATGGCAGAAAATGGTCAAGTCACAAGAAGTTAGACTTACAAGAATGGGAATTAAGTTTTTGTTTGCTGGCACTGAGAAAGGTGATCCCACTCAACTTCACGCAATGATGATGTTCCCAAGTATGGAAGTGCTTCAGGCATTTGGCGCTGACGAGGAACTGACGGAAATAAGGAGACAAGCCGGTGCCGTAATTGAAAGTGGCGTAATGACACCAATATCAGAAGATTACTTTACCAACTATCCTGACGCTTTCATAAAACATTAGGCCCAAGCCACTAATCGTGCAGTTAAGGTCAACAATATGAAACAACTCTCTAATCGAATATGTATGGTAAACGCTTGTTGTAGCTGAAGAAAAATTACATATTAAAGCAAATACAATAAGGTTTACAATACATATATCAAAATGTGGCGTCCCCTGAAGGATTCGAACCCTCGACCTGCCGATTAGAAGTCGGCTGCTCTATCCAGCTGAGCTAAGGAGACGCATAGAATTTTCCTAATACGCTAAGTAGAAATTATCCAGAGATAATGTACAATGCAGATAAAGTTCATAACACAGCACCAAAAGCAGCTNCGCTCACCAAATCTGGTCAGGAAGAATTAAATGGTTAATAAAGATATGAAAGAGCTGAAACAACAAATTGTTAACGGCGCACTGGCTAAATCAGGAATATTTGACAAGAAGACAATTAGCCTTGCGGCAGCACTTTTGCAGCGTCTAAACGATAATAATATTGAAACTGTCAGAGTAGTGTTTGCAGACCAAAATGGAATCCTACGGGGGAAAACCNTAGTAGCAGATGCTCTAATTTCAATATTCACAGATGGACTTTCAGTACCTGCAACACTTCTACTCAAAGACACCTCACATCGAACAGTATTTCCAATATGGACGTCAACACCAGGAGTGAACGGGTTTGAACCTGGAGCAGGTGATATTCTGATGCTACCTGATCCAGAAACTTTCAGAATTCTTCCTTGGTCACCTCATACCGCCTGGATTTTTTGTAATCCACGATTTAAATCNGGTGAAACGATATCTTTTTCACCNCGTGATTTACTAAAATCTNCNATTGAGAAATTGGCNGAACAAGGCCTTGAATTGATTGTTGGCTTGGAGATTGAATTTCATATCTTTGAGCGTGTTGATCCGATGCTTGAACATGCTCACGCAACCATGCCTGGTCAAGCAGTCAAAACACGTAACCTTACCCATGGTTACCAATTCCTCACTGATACCCACTACGACGCAGTTGAACCGATTATGGATGAATTGCGCCGCAATTGTATTGCNATGAATTTACCNGTGCGNTCNATGGAAATTGAAATGGGGCCNAGCCAATTNGAATTTACTTTTGGCCCTGCGGATCCTCTTACTCACGCTGACAACGTTATAATGTTCCGCACNATGGTCAAGGAAGTTTGNGCGCGACAAGGATTACACGCCACTTTCATGTGCCAACCAAATGTTCCNAATGCCGCCGCGAGTGGCTGGCATCTGCACCAATCACTTGTAGATAAGAAGACTGGACGTAACCTGATGATACCTAAGGAAGTTGGAGAACTCAGTCCAGAAGCTAGTAGTTGGATAGCAGGCTTGTTGGCGCACGCTGCTGAAAGTTGCTTGCTAACAACGCCTACAGTCAATGGCTATAAACGATATAAACCAAATCAATTGGCTCCAGATCGNATTTTATGGGGTCGCGACAACCGTGGTGCTATGATCAGAGGTCTTATGAGTCCCGAAAACCCAGCATCCCGTATCGAAAATCGCGTGGCAGAAACCACTGCAAACCCTTATTTCTTTTTTGCCAGCCAAATTCTTTCAGGCTTGGACGGTCTAATATCAAACCTATCTGCGCCAGAGCCGGTGGAAACACCTTACAGTTTTGATGCACAGAAACTTCCAGATAGCCTCCTGAGCGCAATAGATCTTTTCGAAGCCTCCCCGTTGTATCGCACAACGTTGGGCCATGAATTTGTCGATTACATAACCACACTTAAGCGTGCTGAGTGGGATCGCTACCATCGAGAAGTATCAGAGTGGGAACAAAATGAATATTTTGGTCTTTTCTAGCATCCAAAATTTAGAAGCAACAATTGAAAGCTACGAAAGGCACGTTACAGGATCACACAATACGTTAAGCTTGAGGGGAAGTGGTTTTTGTGATCCACTCTCTGCCTTTCAACATAACGTTCCAATAAACCCACGGCAGTATTGATTTTTTAAGAAACCAGGCTGCACGACGAGGTTTTGTCGAATCCCACGGAAAACTGGGCATCACTTTACCACCATATCCAAACTCCGCGAGAATTATTTTTCCATTCTCCACTGTTAGAGGGCAGGATCCATATCCATCATAAGTCGAAGCCAAAGATTGCCCATTAAGTTTTGCTATCAGATTTTTTGCAACAATGGGCGCTTGCTTACGAGCCGCCGCAGCCGTTTTGGCATTTGGAGTCGTCGTTACATCCCCTAAGGCAAAAATATTTTCAAATTTGGTGTGTTGCAGTGTCGCTTGATCTACATCGACCCAACCGCCAGCCCCAGCTAAAGGGCTTTCTTTTATAAAGTCGGGAGCACATTGCGGNGGGCAAACATGAATCATATCGAATTTGCGCTCAACCACTTGAGGATCTTCTCCTTCTTTAGTGACTTTGAACCAAGCCTTTTGTTTTGGACCATCTATTTTTATNAGATTATGTCCAAAATCTAAATCAATTTCATATTTTTTTACGTATTCCATTAAAGGAGGCACGTAAGGTGCACATCCAAATAAAACTGGACCCGCATTGCAGAACGAAACTTNCAGATCTTTTAATTTCCCTGCCTTTGACCAGATATCACATGACAAATACATAGCTTTTTGCGGGGCACCCGCACACTTAATAGGCATCGGAGGTTGTGTGAATATCGCCGTCTTGCCCTGCATGTTTTCGACTAGGTTGTGCGTATAAGGAGCAAGGTCAAAACGATAATTGGACGTCACTCCATTTTNGCCAAGCGCTTCGTTTAAGCCCTCAACCGCGTCCCAATCTAATTTTAGACCAGCNGCAACAACTAGAAAATCATAACTGANCGCTGAACCATCTTCTAAAGTAACAGTTTGGGAGTCTGGTTCAAATGATTTNACTGCTCCTTTGATACGTTTGATACCTTGCGGCCAAACCGCATCCATGGTTCGCACAGTCTCATTTTTATCNAAAACTCCAGCTCCAACCATTGTCCAACCAGGTTGATAAAAATGTTCATCAGCAGGTTCAATGATGGCTATATCGAGTGAATTATCGCGTTTACGTAAACTACTCGCTGTGGCAATACCAGCCGCGCCACCGCCAACAATGATTACTTGATGATTGGTCATATTTTTCTCCTAGTTTGAGTATTCACGGCNATGTATGNGTCNTAAAACTCCACAACCGCCCGGATTGATTTACCTTGATGCATAAGGTCGAAACCATGGTTTATATCTTCCAGCTTTAGTTTGTGAGTTATCATTGGATCAATTTCAATTTTTCCGTCCATGTACCAATCAACAATTCCAGGAACATCACTCCGTCCCGATGCGCCACCAAATGCAGTGCCGCGCCAGCTGCGGCCTGTAACTAATTGAAATGGACGCGTGCTGATTTCCGCACCGGCAGGTGCCACACCGATTATGATGCTTTCACCCCATCCTTTGTGAGCTGCTTCTAANGCGGTACGCATGACATTCACATTTCCGGTAGCATCAAAAGTGTAATCAGCCCCACCACCAGTAAGTTCNACAAGGTGGGCCACCAAATCACCATCTACTTTTGATGGGTTTACAAAGTCGGTCATACCGAAATGTTTTGCCATATCCATCTTGCTCTCATTTAGGTCAACCCCAACGATTTGGTCAGCGCCAGCTAATCGCAATCCTTGGATTACATTTAATCCGATACCACCTAACCCAAATACAATTCCCTTCGATCCAATCTCAACCTTAGCAGTATTAATCACCGCACCAATTCCAGTGGTAACTCCACATCCAATGTAACAAATCTTGTCAAACGGAGCATCCTTACGAACCTTAGCNAGAGCAATCTCAGGTACGACTGTATGATTGGCAAAAGTAGAGCACCCCATGTAATGATGAATGGGTGTTCCATCCAACATTGAGAACCTTGTAGAGCCATCNGGGAGNAATCCGGCACCCTGCGTANTCCGAATTTTCTGACACAAGTTNGTCTTAGGGTTCAGGCAGTACTCACACTCACGACATTCGGGGGTATATAGTGGAATTACGTGATCGCCAACTTCCAGACTGGTAACTCCTGGACCAACCTCAATTACAACCCCTGCNCCTTCATGGCCCAAAATTGCTGGAAATATGCCTTCTGGATCATCACCCGAACGTGTGAATTCATCAGTATGACAAAGACCCGTGGCTTTGATTTCAACTAAGACCTCTCCNGCCCGCGGGCCTTCAAGATTTACTTCCATTATTTCCAATGGCTGGCCAGCGGCTACAGCAACGGCTGCTCTTGTTTTCATTTCAGTCCCCAAAAAGTAGAAATTTCTTGTNGTGCAAGTCTCACAAAGTGAAACGATTCGGTCAATCATCTTCTAAAAAACCAGATTTCAGCTGTTACATAATTTTTTAAATACAGAAGTAAAAATCGATACTGAAGGCTTTGAACTATACNGTCGGAACCAGTCAAATCCATTCATGAATTTCAGTAATATTGAAAAAAAGCTATTCTGAGACCTCAAAATGGATTATTTGAATTTGCAACTATTCGACCATCTAAAGTTGATTGAGGTGAGNTTATGCTTAAAGAGGGATTTTGGGATAGTCTGTATAAGTTAAAAAAAAATGATGCTGTCAGCTGGTATGCAAAGCGATTAGATTTATCACTGAATTTAATAAACGAAAACTGCTCGAATAAAAGCAGTGTAATTGACATAGGATCTGGAAGATCGACGTTAGCAGATGACCTCTATGCACTGGGATATAANAAATTAACTTTACTTGATATTTCCGGAGCTGCGCTCGATCAAACATTAACGAGATTGNGCAAATTACAAGTTCCANTATCTACCATACGTGCNGACATTCTAAAAACCACGTTGCGANAAGATTTGTACGACTTATGGCATGATAGAGCGGTCTTTCATTTTNTAACTGAAGCAAAACAGCGCAAGGCTTACATCAAAAACTTAAAGCGAAGTCTTAAAAAAGGCGGGATAGTGATAATAGCTACTTTCGGGCCAAGTGGTCCTGACAAATGTAGTGGATTAGATGTCGTAAAATACGACCAACACAGCTTACAAAAAGAAATAGGAAGAGACTTTCAGTTTCTTGGAAGTAAAATCGATTATCACGAGACACCTTTTGGAACTTCTCAACAATTTATTTACTGTTGGTTTAGGCTGCTGCCCAACATAAAAGATGATAATTCCTAGTCCTGTTTGAAACGAGGCCTACAAATACAATCTAACTCATTGCGATTCTAATACTTTTGAAAAATCCTTTCATTTCAAAAANACTTAACCCTTTCGTGATTTAGAACCTTTATTTCATGATAATAAATTTAAGTTGTTATTTTATCAATGCTTTAAGTCTTACAACTAAGTCAGACTCNCTATTATTTGAATGAGCATTTGTTCATAAGAACCTTGGGTAACTATTGATTAAACATTCTCTGATGTGCCAACAATACTTCTATAAAAAAAATTCNCCTNAATGGGGAAGTAAATAAATTATTAATCAGTGGAGGAAAAAATGTTAGATAATGGAAGTAGTTGTGCCGGACCCGGGTATGCGTCACCACAAGATGCAATCAAGGCTCCTCGCGAAAAAGTNGTGTATACTATCTGTATTTACACAGGGACTGGAGTTGAAAAGCCAGANTATTTAGCGACGATCGATGTGGACGAAAACAGCTCAACTTATGGAGAAATCATTCACCGTACTGAACTGGGCGTTATAGGCGATGAGTTGCATCATATGGGTTGGAATGCTTGTTCTTCGTGCAACACAGATGGAAGTATGGAACGTAAATACCTGATTATCCCTGGTGTTAGAACGTCTAACTTTTATATTGTTGATACNGCGACAGATCCAAGAAAACCNGCGCTATTCAAAACAGTAAGTGGCGATGAAATTAAAGAAAAAACGAATTTGTCCGCACCTCATACAGTACACTGCCTCGGATCAGATATCATAGTTTCCATGCTTGGAGATGCTGAAGGCAACGCACCAGGTGGCTATCTACACCTCGACAAAGATTTCAACATTGTTGGACGTTGGGAACTCGANACNACNGGAATGAATTTTAGNTANGANTTTTGGTATCAGCCACGGCATAATATGATGGTGTCTACAGAATGGGCAGCNCCCAANACNTTCNTNCCAGGATTTGATTTAGAGGANGTNGCTGCTGGTAAATATGGTCAACATATTCATTTTTGGGACTTTAAAAATCGNAAAATTGAAAAATCAATAGATCTGGGCCCAGAAGGGTTAATCCCACTAGAAGCTCGGTTCCACCATAATCCNGACAGCACACACGGATTTGTTGGCGCGACACTCAGCTCGAATATTTTCCACTGGTATAAGGATGANGCTGGTGAATTAATAATTGAAAAGGTTATCGATGTNGACGCCATTGATGTTGAAGATTTNCCTGTACCAATGCCNGGCCTGATTACCGACATTCTGGTCTCTATGGATGATAAATATCTTTACTTCTCGAATTGGCTACATGGTGATTTGCGGCAGTATGATATCTCTGATCCGTCAAACCCNAAATTGACTGGACAGGTTTGGATTGGTGGCCTNCTTGGCAAAGCGCCTGACGTTAACGGACGATCAGTTGATGGTGCGCCACAAATGATCCAGCTTTCNTTAGACGGCAAGCGTTTATTTGTAACGACTTCACTTTTTTCAACATGGGATAATCAGTTCTATCCAAGCATGAAGGATAAAGGCGGTATAATGTTAATTGTCGATTGCGATGTGGAAAACGGCGGTATGGAAATTCGGAAAGATTTCCATATTGATTTTGGTAAAGAACCGCANGGGCCAGCAAGAGCACATGAAACAAGATACCCAGGTGGAGACTGTTCATCGGATATATGGGTCTAGGAAAATGAGGAGCCTATNACTATTATAGGCTCCTTTTTTATTATGACAGACAAACAAATTAAGCATAAAGTAACACTCAAAAATCGAGAAAANAGAAGCTTAGAAGTAGCAGAAAACGAACCAATTCTCGATGTTTTTGAGTCAGCAGGTTGTGTACTTCCCGTTGCGTGTCGCTACGGAGGNTGTATAACATGCGCCGCTAAAATGATTTCTGGAAGTGTTCGTCAACCTAAGGGTACGGCAATTAATAAACGTCAATCTCGGGATGGTTATGTACTGTTATGCGTCGCGCGCCCAAAAGAGGATTGCATTTTTGATGTAGGAGTTGAGAGCCATACCACCCTTTATCAAAATCCATTTTCTAGCAACGTTGCAGCCGATTTACTGATAAAAGCAAAAGCGAAAGCAAGCGCACAATGATCAGTGCTGTGTCAGTTATAAGAACAAACTTTTTTTTGACCACCAGGTCAGGAGTAATTCTATTATGCTTTGCTGCATTCGGTTGGGTTCATGTCCTCATGCAGTTGGTAACTCTAAATTCAATTGGCAGCCTGTCCGAAGCAGGGCCAGGCATGCAAATTTTTTCTGCTTTTCAATATTACTTATTAAATGATCCTTTTGGCTTTCAAACCTCTTTGAACTTTTGCACCACGACCGACACAGACTGGGGCATACTAGACTTTTTAAAATCATTTACCATGTGGGTGGCGATGGTTTTTGCCATGATGTTACCGGGTTTGTTTCCATTACTTAAGTCAGTAAAATCACAAGGACAAAGAATTTTTCCATTTATCTTAAGTTACTTATCTATATGGTTAGGGTTTTGTGTGCTTGGAGTTGCAGTGCAGTGGGCACTTCGGCTATTAGAAATCTTAAATGGTCATATGGTGATTACAAATCCAGTGATTTCTGCCGCCACGCTATGTATCGCAGGTGGCTATCAATTATCTCAGACTAAGTCGGCTCGCCTGACTGAACGTAAAACACTAATAGCGGAAACTTATTTAAAACCATGCTGTCAGACCAGTGAACCAGTTTCCGGGTCAGTCTATGGCCTTGCATGCATTATATGTTGTTTGCCCATGATGCTGACAATGTTTGCATTCGGTTTGATGAATATTTTAGCGATGGTAATGCTCACTGTCATGATGATTTTAGAGACAAATCCGTCATCAAGGATTGATGTGACAAAATTGTGGGGTGCTGTGATGTGCTTTATGGGCTTATTATTTCTCGTGTAACTTTCACTAATTTAATGTCTCTACAAATCATATGTTATCGACCAACGCAGGGTTGATCCCACCTTCAGCCAATTAGAACGGCTTTCTAATTTCTATGGCGAAATTAACGGTTCTCTAGGCAAGAGAGGCAAGGTAATTTGCCAACTCTTGTGCGACCTTA
>NZVF01000025.1 GCA_002698165.1 Planktomarina sp.
AAACTTTCTAAATCTTCAACATACTCAAACCCGGCTTCTTTTAGGCGTGGACGCATATTGTAGATATCTATTCCCAGTTCGCCCTTAGCGAAGTGAGACCGCTTTTCTTCTTCATCAGTAAGTCTGAGCTTTGCTTTTTTTAAAACAGTTTCTACTTCTTTTCTGGCAATAACACAAACCCCATCATCGTCAGCAACAATGACATCTCCAGGAAACACTAACTGACCCGCACAAATAACGGGAACATTTACCGCCCCAAGATTAAAAGGCAGACCCGGAGCATCAACAGAAATAAAAACCCAAATAATTACTGATGGAACCGCAATTGCAAGGCCAAAACCCGATGCAGTTCCGACCGCCATGTGAATTGGAATACGATAAAGTGACATTAAAGGCACTCCTAACGATCCACCCCCTATACCCAAAAGCACGGATAGACTTCCTAAAATACCACTCAGGGCCCATCGTAGAATACCCTCTGGCATCTTTTCAGCTAAATACCATGTTTGTTTACCAATAGTGAGGTAAATTCCAATTAGAGCTCCAAGCCCCCCAAAGATTAGCTGTAGGGAAGCGGACCCTAAATTTGCTGCAAGCAAGACACTACAGGCGGCTCCAATAGAAATCCCAGGGCTCCATTTTCGTAATAATTCCCAGTCTATGGATCCTTTTTTATTATGGCTTTGCATTGAACGAAGAGACGTTACAATAATTGTAGCTAAAGAGGTTGCCAAACAAACCTGCATCAATTGGGGTCCATCAAAACCAAGGGATTGAAATGCGTAAAAAAATGACGGAACGAGCACAATGCCCCCACCCACACCAAGTAAACCTGCCAAAAACCCTGCAAAAGCGCCAATTACAACTAGACTAAGTAGAACAGGTAAGAGAACGGGAAGCTCTATCAAGTTTTTTCCAATTCTATATGTGCATTCGCAATTTCTTTTATTTCTTTTAAAATACATAAATAATCATCTAGGCTAGCGTTCGCCAAACTTCCAATCTCAGAAAGTCGACGCCTCCAATGGCGGGCACCTGGTTGGCCAGCAAACAGTCCAAGCATGTGCCGACTTACTTGGTGCAAGCGTCCTCCACACTTCAAATGCTTTTCAATATAGGGTATCATTGATGCACCAATCTCAGTAGCAGAGGTGGAATATTCATAACCAAATATGTCGTTATCAACAGGCCCAAGTATTTTGTAGGGATTATGATACGCAGCCCGGCCAATCATTACCCCATCAAGGCCATGTGATAAATGCTGTTTCGCTTCAAACAAGTTATTTACCCCGCCGTTGACACTAATATGCAAGTTCGGGAAAGCACGTTTCATTTCTCGAACCAAGAAATAATCTAATGGGGGTATGTCACGATTTTCTTTTGGGCTTAGCCCTTTAAGGAATGCCTTGCGTGCATGAATTGCGACACGACCAACCCCAGTGCTTTCTATCATTTCCAAAAATCTGGGAAGCGTATCTTCAGACACTTGGTCATCCACGCCAATTCTACATTTTACTGTAATTTCAGCACTACAAGAAACTTTCATTTGCTCCAGACACTGACAAACTAAATCAGGTTGGGTCATCAAAACCGCACCAAACATGCCAGATTGTACCCGATCTGACGGACAACCTAGATTTAGATTAATTTCTGGATATCCATATCTGGCACCAATAGAGGCTGCTTCGGCTAATTGTTTCGGATCACTACCACCCAACTGTAAAGCCACAGGATATTCTTCAGCATTAAACTCTAATAAGTGGACTGCCCCTCCTAAAACCAATGCTGGAGCCGTAATCATTTCTGTATAGAGTAAAGATTTTTTAGAAATCAATCGATGAAAATAACGGCAATGGGTGTCAGTCCAAGCCATCATTGGCGCCACGCTAAAACGGGCACTCTTTGCCAGATTATATCGAATAGTTCGGTCCAAACTCAGTTCCAAAAAAATAGACTGTCAAATTTATAGCAAACAGGAAGCATTTTCTCCTAACGACAAATGATAACAATGGAATTTGTTCATGGAGCTTTATCAAAAAGCCAAAAGTTATCAACCTTTTATCAAAATTCCCAAATCAGCNACATTTGTGCCGGTGGTGCCAGTAATTAATAACGCANCTGCNTGCTTTAAGGCGTTATAAGANTCATTATTTGATAAACTTTGTTTAAGATCAATTCCTTTGCTTTTTAATGTTTTTATGGTGGCGTCACATACAACGCCTCCCGCNGCATCTGTAGGGCCGTCACGCCCATCAGTTCCAGCCTGTAGATATAGCCATGGCTCGTTCCAACCTCGTTCANNGGCCAACAGCGCTACCCTTAAAGCGAGTTCTTGATTTCGTCCGCCTTTTCCTTTTCCATTTANCTTTACAGTGGTTTCTCCNCCNAAAAGNTGAATTCCGCGNCCAACTGATGCNACNCGAACAGCGGCATTAGCAACATCTCCAACTAATGGAGCATGATGCACAANAGCAGANGGNCAANATGANGACATCGCATTCAGGCTCAATNTGTTTGAACCCACTAGAATATTNTTTGCTATTGGAAACTCGTCCANCTCTTCAGCTGCGACTAATAACGACNTTATNGNAATAGATATTTGCTCCCAAACACCTAAAGCTTTAAGAGCNTGACANGCCTCTTCTCGGCTCCCNATGCCAGATGCCGTCAAACCACTCGAAACTACACGCAAATCATCATCAACGACATCGGACAGGATCAAACCTGTCACGTGGCTNGGTTTTGCATACCNCAGCAAACCACCTCCTTTTAGCAAGGACAATTTCTGACGAATGAGATTAATAGTTTTTATGTCTGCCCCGCTTGCTAACANTACCGAGTTCAACTCAATTTTTTCTTTTAATGAAATACCATCGCGAGGTGCAGGTAATAATGCTGATCCTCCGCCGGATATCAAACAAAGGATGGGCCTACGGACTTTAGATGCGTCTTTTACCGCTTTTATAACCACCTGACCTGCTGTAATTCCATTTTCATTAGGAATTGGGTGACCTGAAATAAATACTTTAACTCCCTCAATCTTCTGAAAATTCTCACTATTCGTTACTGCAATAGCCTCCACAAAATCATCCAAAGCTTCATTTGCTGCACTCATCATCTTAACCGCGGCCTTGCCCACCGATATTATTGTTGGCTTTTCTTCATATCCATTTAAGGCGCGTTTAACAGCCGAAACAGGGTCCGCAGCATGAACTCCCACCATGAAAGTTTTTAAAGCCTGGTCATAATATTTATGCCTCATTTCTCACCCTTTCAGAGTGCTGATAACTTGGTTAAGTTATCAGAAATTAATTATACTACTATAGATGAGAATATAGGGAAAAATCATGAGTAATTTCGATGAAGACCTGTTTTTAAAAGGCTTAGAACAGCGCAAATCAACACTTGGAGAAGAGTATGTAGTAAATAATTTATCTGCAGCAGACGATTTTACTCGCCCATTTCAAGAAGCAATGACTGCTTGGTGTTGGGGGTTTGGTTGGGGAGATGATACTATAGACCCGAAAACTAGATCAATGATGAACCTGTCCATGATTGGGGCACTAGGGAAAATGCATGAATGGGAAATCCACTGTAAAGGCGCTCTAAATAACGGTGTCACAATAGAAGAAATTCGCGCAATAATACACGTGATTGGTATTTATTGTGGTGTCCCACAGTCACTGGAATGTTTCCGTGTCGCCAGAAAGGTTTTGAGTGAAGCAGGGCTTTTAGAATAGCGCTTCCGCTACGGCATGCTTGCGAATCTTTGGTGAAATGATTGATTTAACACTGCTTATATTAAGGAGAGGTCCGTTATGGCTAGTCCATCCTACCCAAATCTATTCCAACCACTCAACTTAGGATTCACCCAATTAAAAAATAGAATAGTAATGGGCTCAATGCACCTGGGACTTGAGGAAGCGAAGAATGGCTTTGAACGGATGGCACGGTTCTATGCAGAGCGTGCAGCTGGCGGCGTAGCTTTAATTGTTACAGGTGGAATCGGTCCCAATACCGAAGGCGCAGTACACCAAGGCGCAGCCATTATGACAACACAAGAAGAGTCTAAAAGACACAGCATTGTGACTAACGCNGTTCACGAAGCTGGTGGAAAGATTGCTATGCAAATTTTGCACACGGGACGTTATGCATATAATCCCAACGCTGTTGCTCCCTCCCCCCTTCAAGCTCCAATTAATTTTGTAAAGCCAAAAGAATTAAACGATAAAGAAATTAAAAGTCAGATTTCAGATTTTGTGCGTGCCTCAACTTTGGCTCAATCCGCGGGTTATGATGGTGTTGAGATTATGGGTTCAGAAGGATATTTGATTAATCAATTTATAGCGCAGAGGACCAATCATCGGGATGATGCCTGGGGCGGGAGTTACNCTAACCGTATCAGGTTGCCAGTTGAAATAGTTCGGCAAGTCAGAGAGGCCGTTGGTACAAATTTTATAATTATTTACCGTCTNTCGATGATAGATTTGGTTGAAGGTGGATCAAGTATTGATGANGTAATTAAACTGGGCAAAGAAATAGCGGCTGCGGGTGCTACAATTCTCAACACTGGTATTGGTTGGCATGAAGCACGCATTCCAACAATTGCAACTTCTGTTCCTCGTGCTGCATTTACGTGGGTTACTGCTCGGGTAAAAGCTGAAATGCCTATACCAGTCATAACGTCTAATAGGATCAATACGCCGGAGGTAGCAGAAGCAGTCATTGCCAGTGGTGACGCAGATATGGTGTCGATGGCACGGCCATTTCTCGCTGATGCTAATTTTGTTAATAAAGCGGCCTTGGGAAAAGGTGATGAGATCAACACATGCATTGCCTGCAATCAAGCCTGCCTTGATGCTATATTCAATGGTAAAATTACCTCATGTTTAGTTAACCCATTCGCATGCAATGAAACTGAAATACAGCTTAAACCAGCCCCAATTATTAAAAAAATTGCCGTAGTTGGAGCTGGCCCCGCAGGTCTAGCCGCGGCCACAACTGCTGCCCGTCGGGGACATTTAGTTACACTTTTTGATTCCGCTGATCAAATTGGTGGTCAATTTAATATTGCCAAACAAATTCCTGGAAAAGAGGAGTTTTATGAAACAATTAGATATTTTTTAAAGGAGATATCACTCAGCGGTGTTACTTTAAAACTTGGATTGAATGTAACACCTGAAGTTGTAAATGAATTTGATGAAGTCATCATAGCAACAGGCGTAAAGCCCCGTTGGCCAGAAATTAACGGCATAGATCATCCTAAAGTTGTNGGTTATCTCGATGTTTTCAATGGCGCCTCAATTGGTAAATCAGTAGCCGTTATCGGTGCAGGAGGGATTGGTTTTGATGTTAGCGAGTTTTTGATCCATACTGGCCCCTCTGCTAGCCAAAACATAAATTTATTTATGAAGGAATGGGGTATTGATATGTCATCTAAAGCACGTGGTGGCGTTGAGGGAATGACCGCGGAGTTTACTCCNGCTGCTCGTAACGTATACCTTTTGCAACGAAAGGCTAAAAAAGTGGGTGCTGGACTTGGAAAAACTACCGGTTGGATACACAGGACCAATCTCAGCAAACGTGGAGTACAGATGATTTCTGGGGTTACCTATAATAAAATTGATGATGAAGGACTACACATAGCGGTTGGTAATGAAACACGCACCCTGAATGTGGATAATGTTATAATCTGTGCAGGGCAAGACCCAGAGAGAAGCTTGGCTAATTATCTACCTGAAGCTCATTTAATAGGTGGAGCAGATGTGGCGGCCGAACTGGATGCACAAAGAGCTATAGATCAAGGGACACGGCTCGCACTTGAACTATAATTCAATCGACACGACGCAAATCATCTATAGTTAGGCTCGGGGNAATAGCCTCAGCGGCAACTTTTATATCAAGCACTGCGCCACTCGGACTGGCCATGGCACACTNAAAACAGGCCGCAAAATCTTCTGTTTTTTCTATNCGCGCTGCATAGCAACCATAAGCTTTTCCAAGCATAACGAAATCAGGATTTATAAGATCTGTGCCACTTACCCGNGATGGATAATTTTTTTCTTGATGCATTCGTATCGTACCGTAGGTACCATTATTCAAAATAAGCACAATTGGGCGAGCATTAGATTGCAAGGCCGTACCAAGTTCTTGAAAGTTCATCTGAAAATCTCCATCTCCTGAAAAACACAGGACACAGCGGTNNGGNNGTTCTAATTTTGCGGCAATAGCAGCTGGTAGTCCATAACCCATCGCTCCAGATTGAGGTGCAAGCAATCNCTGTTTGGCTGAAAACTGCATAAANTTATTCGGCCATATAGCAAAATTTCCAGCACCATTTGTGATAATGGCATCTGANGGCAAAAGTTTTTGTATCATAGTGATAACCAGCCCCATATCAACGAGGCCCGGTTGAACCTGCGGCTGCTGCCCCTTTTCAAAGCCGTTTCGAGCTGCTTTGATCCAACTTAAATCAAATGATAACACAGCAGGCTCTAAAATTTCATTCAAACCTTCAAGTACAGAAATTGGACTACTAATCATAGTTAAGTCAGGCGAAACGTATTTATGAAATTCATCTCCAGATAGATGCGTCTGTACGATCCATTGATTGTCACGAAAATTATTAAAAAGTTTAAAAGCATCGGTAGTCATTTCACCAAATCTTACATTAACNGCGATAATTACGTCCGCTTGCAACAAGACTTTTCTAGTATTGTCTGTCATTCCAACACCCGCTTCACCCAAAAAAAGTGGGAGCGTGTTATCAAATAAATCATGATATCGGAAAGCCGTTACTACTGGAACATTGAGCCGTACTGAAAATCGATGTAAAGCAGTCCTATCCTCAACGCGCCATCCACCCCCCCCAACCAGTATAACAGGCCGACGAGCTGTCTTTAATTTTTTTGCAACGGTTTCCAAGTCATCAGGCATAGCGCCCGCAACTGGTGTAAGGATTGGTCGGATTGAGGGTTCAATGATATTAGTAAGCTGCGTCAGGACATCCTCTGGCAGTGCAACAACAACCGGGCCCGGTCTTCCAGAAATTGCCATCGACCAGGCTCGGCGAACAACTTCAGAAGTCCGGTTCACATCTGTAATCTCCGTAGAATATTTAGCAATAGCGCCAAAAATTTGACGATAATCAAGCTCTTGAAAAGCTTCGCGGCCTTGGTGTTCTAAGCCAACTTGTCCAATAAATAGTATCATGGGAGTCGACGCCTGCATTGCTGTATGTACACCAATACTAGCATTTGTTGCACCAGGTCCGCGGGTCACGAAACACAAGCCCACCTCACCCGTCAACTTCGCCCAAGCCTCCGCCATAAAAGAAGCCCCACCTTCATTACGGCAACTCGTAAACTCAAAGTGCGGATTATCACAAAAAGCATCTAAAATAGACAAAAAACTCTCGCCAGGGACACCAAAACCACGCCTCGCACCCAAAGCGATTAACGTTTCAACGACTGCTCGACCACCAGAAATTTGTGACATTTTTGATCCTATAAATACTACATAAGCACATTACTACGAACAAGAAATCAAGCCAGCTAGGCTGATTAAAGGCTCTGCACTTACTTAGTTCCTACTCCCTATTAACTAAAAATATAACTAAAATTTCACAAATTTTAATTCGTGCGTCCATTGATATTAAAGTAAAAGTAAGAGTTCAGCACAATTAAAAAACAGAATATTGGTTTGTTCTTAATCGTAGAAATAAAATCTATGCAAAACAGCAGAATTTGGGTTGATTGCTGAATAAAATGTGACAGTTTGCANCACACNGGAGAGCGATATGGAAGCAGATTTTTTAATTGTGGGTTCAGGCTCTGCAGGCTCAGCNATGGCCTCTCGTTTAAGCGAAAACGGNAGNCATTCTGTGCTAGTTTTGGAATATGGCGGAACCGATGCGGGTCCTTTGATTCAAATGCCAGGCGCTCTTTCTTTTCCTATGAATATGCCACGATATGATTGGGGCTATTATTCTGAACCAGAACCGTACCTTGGTGGGCGACGGTTAGCCTGCCCAAGAGGAAAGGTAATTGGAGGTTCATCATCTATTAATGGTATGGTTTACGTGCGGGGCCATGCTGGAGACTATGATAACTGGGCTGATAGTGGTGCTACAGGTTGGTCATACGCGGACGTTTTGCCATATTTTTTGCGAATGGAAAATTGGCATGACAGTGGCCAAGGTGGTGATCCAGAATGGCGNGGAAAAGATGGTCCACTTCACGTAACTCGAGGCAAACGCGATATACCATTACATNAGGCTTTTGTNGATGCAGGTAGACAAGCTGGTTTTGAAACAACTAGCGACTACAATGGAGAACAGCAGGAAGGCTTTTCGCCAATGGATCGAACCGTATGGAAGGGACAGCGGTGGTCAGCAGCGAATGCATATCTTAAACCAGCCTTAAAAAGATCTAATCTTAGCATACACAAATGCCTTGCACGTCGTATCATTATCGAAAATCAGCGCGCGGTTGGGGTCGAAGTCCAGCGAGGCAATGATGTTTACGTCATATACGCACACCGAGAGGTTATATTAGCGGCGTCAGCAATAAATTCACCAAAGTTATTAATGTTGTCGGGTATTGGACCAGCAGCCCAAATTAAAAAGGTCGGGGTTGACGTTATTGCAAATCGTCCAGGCGTCGGACAAAATTTGCAGGATCACTTGGAACTTTATATACAACAAGCATGTACCCAACCCATTACACTATTTAAATATTGGAATTTATTTGGAAAAATGCGGGTTGGACTTGAGTGGATACTGAACAAATCAGGGCCAGGAGCATCAAACGCTTTCGAATCTTGTGCATTTTTGAGATCAAAGCCTGGCGTTCGTTATCCTGATATTCAATATCATTTTTTACCAATTGCTGTTCGTTATGACGGAAAGGCCGCAATTAAGGGACATGGTTTTCAAGCNCATGTTGGCCCAATGCGCTCTCCATCACGCGGATCAGTAACACTCAACTCTGCAAACCCAGACGATAAACCTAAAATCCAGTTCAATTACATGTCTAAACCCCAGGACTGGGAAGACTTCAGGCACTGCATACGCCTTACTCGTTCTATTTTTAGTCAAGCGGCATTCGATCCATTTCGCGGCAAAGAAATTCAGCCAGGGATAGATATTCAAAGTGACGAACAATTAAATTCTTTTATTATGAATAACGTGGAGAGCGCTTATCATCCATGCGGTACATGCAAAATTGGTCGCAAAGACGATCCCTCTGCTGTAGTTGATCCAGAATGTCGCGTCATCGGTGTAGACTCATTNCGTGTTGTGGATAGCTCTATTTTTCCAAGAATACCCAATGGTAACTTAAACGGACCATCTATAATGGTCGGTGAAAAAGGTGCAGATCACATTTTAGGCAGTAATCCGCTTCCAAAAGACAATCGCTCACCTTGGATCAATCCACGGTGGAAAACATCAGATAGGTAACAATGGAAGTTCAAATCACATGAAATTTATCATTTACTCCACAGAGCCAGTCACTAAAGATACATGAGGAAATCTATAGAAGTTGGCTCTATCAGGACTAANAAGAAANAGATAGAACCGAACAAGGACCCCCTNAGGAAATAAATAACTAACAGAAATAAAGTGAATTGGTTTAATGGCACGTCGCGGACGTAAGCAAAGCAAAACAGAAGTTTGGTACGGACCAGACACATCTGCCAAAGGTGGTACTTATCAGCCTTTAAGTTTGGAAAAAACTAAGGCCATTGCTGACGCCGCTATTGAAATAATGTGCGTTATTGGTTTTTCTGAATGCCCAGAACCCGTAGCTCAAGAATTAATGCGGTTTGGTTGCCATATAAAGGGTGATCGCATCTATTTTACAGATGACCTAATCAATAAAGTTTTAGTGAAGGTAGCAAAAGAAATAACTCTTTTTAGCCGTTCAGGCAAAAGCCACCTTCAAGTTGGAGGATCAGCCTCTTTTGTTGGCACAGGGGGAGCATCTCCTTATATTCTGGATTTAGAGACCGAGGTTTATCGCGCTTCAACACTCAATGACCTATNTGACTGCGCAAGATTGTGTGATCAATTAGACCATATTCAGTTTTTTTCACGTTCATTGGTTGCCCGAGACATGTCTAACCCTCGCGATCTCGACTTGAACACATTATTTGCATGCATTCTTGGCACAAAAAAACATATTATGACAAGCGCATCAGAGCCTGATCATGTAGCTGAGATAGCTGAGATTTGCTATAGTATTGCTGGTTCAGAGACAGCATTTCGTAAGCAGCCATTTGTATCTTTTAATATAAACCACGCAGTCCCACCATTAAGGTTTCACTCTGAAAGCTTTGACGTAATGAAGAGTGCTATTCAAAAAGGATTTCCTGTTCATGCCAATGTATTTGGGCAACTAGGCGCATCAAGCCCGGTAACCACAGCCGGATCAGTAGCACAAACACTGGCCGAATCCTTAGCTGGAGTAGTTTATGCTTATTGCGTAGACCCAGAGGCGAAAGTGATTGCAGGACCACGTCCAATGATCACTGATTTGCGTACAGGTGGATTTTCAGGTGGATCTGGAGAACAAGCCCTGGCTACCGCAATGTGCGCACAAGTTATGCGCTATTGGGATTTGCCATGCTCAGCTATTGCTGGCGCAACAGATAGTAAGTTAGCGGACGCACAATCTGGATTCGAAAAATCCTTAACCGTGAGTACCGCCATACAAGCTGGAACAAACCTTATAACGCAAGCCGCCGGAACACAGGCTGGCCTTATGGGCGTATCACTAAAGGCCTATGTTATTGACAATGATATGTTAGGTTCAATCCTGAGAGCAAATGTTGCACCTGATGTATCTGACAAAACTTTGGCAGTTGGATCTATTTTGGAGGTAGTACATGGCGAGGGCCACTTCTTGGGACAAGCAGAAACTTATGCCAGAATGAAATCTGATTTCTTGTACCCAGAGCTGAGCGATCGTAGATCAATTGATGAATGGAGTTCAGAAAATAGGGGGACTTTAGAAGAAACCGCTAAGACAAAAGTTTTAGGTTTATTAGAAAATAAACCAGATAATGTTGATAAAAATCAAGCCAGAATCTTAATTGAAAAATATGGTTTATTTTTTGATCCACTATCTCTGCAGCCTAGAAAAGAAACAATATCTTAGAAATTGAATTACATCCCGAGCTATTGTGCATACATAAAAATACGGGTCAGACAATTTTTGCAAGTGTCGCTGAGCGTAGCTCCTCTTCACTAACGCCATCGGCAGTTTCTACTATTGAAAGACCATCTTTCACAACGTCTAGTACTCCAAGATTAGTAATGATCCGGTTTACAACGCCAGCACCGGTAAGCGGCAGTGTGCACCTCTTCAAGACTTTGCTCTCACCTTTTTTATTGGTATGATCCATTACCACTACAACCCTACCTACTCCAGCGACCAAATCCATAGCTCCACCCATGCCCTTCACCAATTTTCCTGGGATCATCCAGTTGGCTAAGTCACCATTCTCAGCCACTTCCATAGCACCTAAAATTGCCATGGCGATTTTTCCTCCTCGTATCATTCCAAAAGACGTTGCACTATCAAAATAGGCTGTCTGCGGAAGTTCTGTAATGGTTTGTTTGCCAGCATTAATAAGATCAGCATCAACCTCGGCTTCAGTAGGGAAAGGCCCCATACCGAGCATCCCATTTTCAGATTGAAGAGTAACTTCTACACCACTTGGGATATAGTTGGATACTAAAGTTGGAATACCAATTCCAAGGTTTACATACGTTCCGTCTTCCAACTCAAGAGCGGCACGGGCGGCCATTTGATCACGGTTCCAGCCTTTGGTGTCAGTAGCCATTATCATGTCCTCAACGTGCGTTGTTCTATACGTTTTTCGTGGTCACCCTGAATTAAGCGATGAACATAAATACCGGGTAAGTGAATGAGATCTGGATCAAGGCTACCAGTAGGTACAATTTCTTCAACTTCCGCCACACATATTTTACCGCACATGGCAGCAGGCGGGTTAAAATTTCTTGCCGTCTTACGGAAAACTAAATTCCCTGTTTCATCAGCCTTCCAGGCCTTTACAATAGAAATATCTGCAAAAAGACCAGTTTCTAGGATATAAGTCTCACCGTTGAAATCTTTATGTTCTTTACCTTCCGCAATGACAGTGCCAACGCCTGTTTTTGTATAAAATCCTGGTATTCCACAGCCAGCGGCACGCATGCGTTCTGCCAATGTACCCTGCGGATTGAACTCCAACTCTAATTCACCAGACAAATACTGCTGCATAAATGTATCATTCTCACCGACGTAAGAAGCTATCATTTTCTTAACTTGACGGGTTTGAAGTAGTATCCCAATTCCAAAATCGTCAATTCCAGCATTGTTGGATGCAAATGTCAGACNCTGTGTTCCAGCATCACGGATAGCATTCAACAAATTTTCGGGTAATCCACATAATCCAAAGCCACCTGCCGCGATAAACATCCCGTCAAATAACAATCCATCCAAAGCCTCGCTGGCCGAACCATATACTTTCTTCATCACCAACCTGTCCTAAAGTCTAGCTCAGGCGTAAAAAACACCGATCATCGACTGGGTCAAGTCCACTGTCAAATTTTGCTCAAATTGGGATCCGAAACGGGTCATGATAGCCGTACGCNTCNCCTTCTAATTGGANTTATAAAAAAGGTAANTCAACTAAATTNGCTAAAACCCTGCGGCCAGCTGAACGCTTAATTGTCACTCTATCCCCCACCGAGCAGTTTCGTGAGATTAAAGCATAACCGATGTTCTTTTTAAGTCTAGGAGACCAGACACATTGTGTCATGTCACCAACTTTTTTATCACCCAAAAAGATATCTTCCCAATGAAAAGCCAGAGGATCCGCATCATCCCCCTCAAGAATTAAACCAAGCTGATGCCTTTTCGGACCTTGGGCATGAATACGTCTGAGGGCTTGAATGCCTACCACATCGTCCTCAACGTCAAGATCAATGAACTTACCAAGCCGAACTTCAAACGGATTGGTGGTATCATCACTGTCCGACCCACAACTTACTAATCCACTTTCTGTTCGTTCAGGAGATGTTGGACCACCATTCCCAATTTCATGAACTTTGCCAGCTTCTTTTACGATGTTCCACAACTCTGCGCCTCGCGTACCGTCGCGAAGATAGATTTCAAAGCCACCTTGCTTAGACCAGCCAGAGCGTTGCACCGCCACCGGAATACCGTTGATCTCAGTTTCAGAAAACCAAAAATACTTTAGATTGAGGACCCATTCACCAAATATTGAAGATACGACTGCCGCTGCTTTAGGACCCTGAACCGCCAAGGGTGACACATCCGGTTCACTAATCACAACATTCAAACCACGCTCAGCAGCAATTGCCCGCGCCCAAAACCAAATATCGCTATCAGCTATTGAAAACCAATAAAGATCGTCCCGCAGCTTTAGCAGGATAGGATCGTTAATTAGCACGCCATCATGATTACACATGGGTACGTATTTACCCTGGCCAATCTTACATTTTGATAGGTCTCTGGGACTTAAAATTTGAGCTAACTTAGCCGCATCGGGACCCTCTAGCTGTACTTGGCGCTGCACACCAACATCCCACATAACCACACCGTTTATCAGGTCCCAATACTCTTTTTCTTTGTCTCCAAAGCTGGCCGGCAAAATCATCCGATTGTAAATAGAGGCACTAGTACAACCTTCTGCCATTACCGAATTAAAAAANGGAGAGGGCCTTAAACGTGCTGTTGGGAAAACCTGAAACATTTTTTGCTCCTGACAACTTAATATTGAATGCAATAATCTAAACCTAATCANTCAGGGAGTACCTCGANCGACAAAGACCTAACTCTACGCGACACAAATTATATCNCTNGTTAAGGAAACAAAATTATAGGNATTAATGAATCGGAAANTTTTACAAAAAATAATATGCATTNCAGGCATTAAGNATTTAATNNAACTNTACTTCTCCACGAAATTTGCAGAAATTTTTGCAATAAACTTTCGTAAAATTATAGATTAAATAATATCTNGAAAGCTTGATGAGGCATTACTTTTTGCGATAGCCTAACAGCAACGTGGAGGTTTTATGCGCGACTCAAAAATCCGGCTAGGGGTAGATATTGGTGGCACATTTACAGATGTAGTTTTAGAATATCGGACAGAATTATATTCTGCCAAANTCCTGACTACGTACACTGCCCCCGAACATGCAATTATTGAAGGTATGCACCAAGTCTGTAAGCAATCAGGCATNAAACCCGCACAGATTAACCAGATTATNCACGGCACCACTTTAGCTACAAATGCCTTGATTGAAAGGCAGGGAGCGAAAACTGCTCTTATTACCACCGAAGGATTTCGTGACGTGATAGAAATGCGTACCGAAAGCCGATTTGAGCAATATGATCTTAATTTAACCCTCCCAGAACCATTATTACCGCGCAATTTCCGCTTTACCGTTAAAGAACGCATGCAAGCAGATGGTCAGGTTCTTAAACCTTTGCAACGCAGTGAAATTGAGAGCTTAGTTGATCAGATTAACGAGNCAAATTTTGAAAGCGTGGCAGTAGGCTTACTGCATTCATATGTAAATGATGCCCATGAGAAACTTATTGCGGAAGTTCTCAGCGAACGGATCCCTCATGTTATGATTTCAATGTCATCGCAAGTNAGCCCACAAATGCGAGAGTATGAGCGATTCAACACCACCATTGCAAATGCCTATATAAAACCTTTGATGAAATCCTATCTTAGCCGTCTNAANGGGCGTCTGGTTGATGAGGGTACCAAGTGCAAGATATTTCTAATGCATTCTGGAGGTGGAATTATTANCTTAGAGAGTGCTGCTGAATTTCCAGTTCGGTTGGTTGAATCAGGTCCNGCTGGTGGCGCNGTATTTGCGGCCCACATNGCCGCACGCCATAGTTTGGAGAAGGTTTTATCATTCGACATGGGCGGCACCACAGCCAAAATTTGTTTAATTAAAAATCAGAGCCCAAAAACTGCAAGAGTTTTTGAAGTGGCNCGCTCCTACCGTTTCAAAAAGGGATCTGGCATGCCCATATCAATACCCGTCATTGACATGGTNGAGATTGGTGCTGGTGGCGGGTCCTTGGCACGTGTTGATAGTATGCATCAAATTCGCGTTGGACCTGAAAGCGCTGGCTCNGAGCCCGGTCCTGCTTGTTATGGTCGCGGCGGTNCGCGTCCAACTGTTACAGACGCNGATTTAGTGCTAGGTCGNTTAGATCCCAAAAATTTTGCAGGTGGCACGATTGCATTAGATGTAGCAGCCAGTCGGATGGCTTTGCAAACCCAACTGGCTGACACTTTGACGATGGACGCNANGACTGCAGCCTTTGGGCTGGCGGAGGTAGTAGATGAGAATATGGCTAATGCCGCTCGCGTTCATGCAGTAGAAAATGGTGAAGACCTGAGCGAGTATACCATGATCGCTTTTGGTGGTGCTGCTCCTTTGCATGCCAGCCGGCTCTGCGAAAAAATGGGGATAACACGCTTGTTGGTGCCAACTGGAGCAGGTGTTGGATCCGCAATTGGTTTTTTGCGTGCTCCCTTCAGCTTTGAAGCTAACCGCGGCCAATTCATGCGCCTTTTAGATTTTAATGCCCCAATAATCAAAAAAATATTTNATGAACTAGAGTTAGAAGCCACCTCGTTTGTGCGCAGTTGCGAGGAGCTGGCTGAAATTGAAGCTCATTTTAAAATTTATATGCGCTATGCTGGGCAAGGTTGGGAAATACCAGTGGAATTAANTGCCCAACAAGCCAAAAATCCTGATCCAGCTACCTTCCANGCACTTTTTGAGCAAGAGTATTCAGCCTTATTCGGACGTTTAGTCGAGGCGCTGGAAGTAGAGGTCACCGTTTGGTCAGTTAATGCCACCACTCCAGTTCAATCGATCANACCCTTGGAAACCTCACCTAAGCTGACACCGCTAAAGAGCAANACGCATCGCGCATTGTTCGAACCTTCTAANGGTATCGTAGCAGAAGCNGCAGAAGNACTGCGCTCAAGTATGACCCCCGGAAAATNTATTGCAGGGCCCGCAATAATCACTGAGGATGAAACTACAATCATTGTGCCCAGCTCACACATAGCCACAGCCCTCACCGATGGCTGCATCGATGTTATTCATGAAGAGGGGAAGCTATGAGCCCAGAGATTGGCGCGCATCAACCGTCTACCGTACAATATCAGGTGATGTGGAATCGCTTGATCTCTGTTGTCGAAGAACAAGCACAGGCCCTAGTCCGCACTGCGTTTTCAACTTCTGTCCGAGAAGCTGGGGATCTCTCCGCAGGTGTTTATGATCAAGCTGGCAACATGCTGGCGCAAGCGGTTACCGGAACACCGGGCCATGTAAATGCCATGGCCGATGCCGTAGCACATTTTATAAACAAAATTGGCTACGAAAATTTTGCAGATGGAGATATTTATATCACAAATGACCCTTGGAAAGGCACGGGACATTTACACGACATAACTATTGTTACCCCAAGCTTTTACAAAGGAAGTTTTGTTGGTTTTTTTGGGTGTACGGCTCATATCGTAGATATTGGAGGCCGGGGTTTTGGTGCAGATGCTAACAGCGTTTATGAGGAAGGCCTTTACATCCCCATTATGAAATTTGCTGATCGCGGGATTGTTGATAAAACTTTGCTGAGAATAATCAGAGGTAATGTACGAGAGCCTGACCAACTAGTGGGTGACGTTTATGCACTAGCCACCTGCAATGAAATTGGCTACCGGCGTTTAGTTGAGATGATGCAGGAATTTAACCTTGTAGATCTAAACGGTATAGCAGATTTCATCCTGACGAATTCACGACGCGCCACTTTAGAAAAGATCAATGCACTTCCGACTGGGACCGCTCATGGTGAGCTTCTCAGCGATGGTTACTCACATCCTGTAAATCTCAAAGTATCTTTAAGTATCAAAAAAGATCGCATGGTCTGTGATTTTGAAGGCACCTCTCGTATGGACAAGAAGGGCATAAACTGTCCTTTAGTGTATACAAAAGCCTATGCCTGCTATGCTCTCAAATGTGCGGTAGCACCAGATATTCCCAACAACGCTGCGAGCCTTGCACCTTTTGAGGTCACTGCACCTCAAAACACTATCGTCAATGCATTGCACCCCGCCCCTGTTGCNTTAAGACATGTAATCGGCCATTTGGTTCCCGATGCAGTTTATGCGGCGTTAGACCAACTTCTTCCAAACCTGGTGCCCGCGGAGGGAGCTGGTTGTCTGTGTAATTTTCAAGTCTCACTTCGACCCCAGACCGATGAATTCAGGCCTATAAATGCAAAACGCGCAGAGGTTTTAATGTTCAATTCAGGTGGCTCTGGCGCTCGACCAACCTTGGATGGTATGAATGCCACCGCATTCCCTAGTGGCGTAATGACTATGCCTGTTGAGGCTACCGAACAGGTGGGCCCAGTGATAATTTGGCGTAAAGAATTGCGACCTGATAGTGGCGGAGCAGGCCNATATCGTGGTGGCCTGGGGCAATATATGGAGGTGGGCGCTCAAGAAGGTCATGAATTTGACATTCAAGCGATGTTTGATCGAGTAAATCACCCGGCAAATGGTCGTCAAGGTGGTGAAACTGGTGGGGCTACCACCATCGCGTTGGATGACGGCACAGTGATGCGCGGTAAAGGAAAACAATTTGTACCACATGGTCGACGTGTCATGATGGCTTTTCCAGGAGGAGCCGGTTANGGTCTTGTCGCTGAACGATCAAGGTCAGAGATCCTTCGAGACCTTGCGGGCGGTTACATTTCACCAAAAGCNGCNTCAGAGATCTATGGACTCGAAGCAGACATTATNGAAAGTACTATAAAAAGAGCCCGCAAAGGTGAGGTCTTTTAGAATGGTTTTGGCAACAAACACTCCTAAATTAAATCATTATGATGTCATTATTGTGGGTGGCGCGATGTATGGTAGCTCCGTTGCCTGGTGGTTGTCCCGCAATTCGGATTTTGATGGCTCAATCCTGGTCGTTGACCGAGATATGAGCTTTGAATTCGCCTCAACGAGCCATACAAACTCTTGCATACGCCAACAATTTTCTAACCCCACAAATATTCAAATCAGCCAGTTTGGCGCAGAATTTATAAATAACTTCCAGAGTTTTTTTGACNATGACCCAAGAGTACCTGAAATCCATATCCAATCTTTTGGGTATATGTATCTCGCCAGTAACCTGGAATTTGCGGCTTCACTCAAAGAAAGCCAAGTTATACAGGCCAAGTTTGGCGCAGCGACCCAACATCTGACAGCCTCTCAGATTAAGGCGGAATATCCATTTTACATGATTGATGACATTCTGGCCGGGAACCACAATAAGATAAANGAAGGTTATTTTGATGGTGGCACCATCTTTGATTGGTGGAAACGGGTCGCCCGTGAACGAGGTGCAGAATACATTGAGAATGAACTAGTATCAGTTACCACAAAAAATAAACGTGTAAACGAAGTTACCCTNAAATCTGGAGAAAAACTATCCTGCGGAACTCTGGTCAATTGTGCCGGTCCTCGAGCTGTTGAAATCGCACGTATGGCTGGTTTTGATCTACCCGTTGAACCTCGCAAGCGTTACACCTTTATTTTTGATGCACAAAACCCATTGGATTGCGATTTACCTCTGACTATCGATCCATCCGGTGTTCATATGCGTTCAGAGGGCAGCTATTATCTGGCTGGTTGTCCCCCAGATGATGATCCAGCAGTTGATTATGATGACTTCAGCCAAGACCATACGATCTGGCAAGAAAAGCTTTGGCCAATTATAGCCACTCGTATTCCACAATTTGAAGCCGTAAAATTAATCAACAGTTGGGCAGGACATTATGCNTACAATACTCTCGATCAAAANGCCATAATAGGGCCCCACCACGAAATTAAGAACTTCGTTTTTGCAAATGGCTTTTCCGGCCATGGCTTTCAACAATCAATGGCCATGGGCAGGGGCATTGCGGAAATTATAATCTACGAAGAGTATCGTGCTATTGATCTAAACCCCTTTGCCTATTCACGTATTGTAGAGGGTAAACCATTCTTAGAAAAGGCAATCATATGATGAAAAAGCTTGTTTTAACNGGTGCAGGAGGCCGTCTCGGGTCTTATTTGCGCGAACCACTGACTAAGATGTGTGAGCAACTGGTTTCAACCGATTGGCTTGAAGATATTGGCAAACTTTACGATGGTGAGACGTATATCAAAGCTGATCTTGGTGTTTTAGATCAAATTGAACCATTACTGACTGATGCCGATATGGTCATTCATTTTGGAGCTATCGGTGATGAAGCGGCTTGGGATGCTATCCTGCATTCAAATATAATCGGAGCTTACAATGTATGGGAAGCAGCCGCACGGAAAGGTGTACGCAGGGTAATCTATGCGAGCTCAATTCATGCCGTGGGTATGTATCCAAAAACACAAAAAATAGATACTGAGGTTCCACATCGACCTGATACATATTACGGCTTAGCTAAATGTTTTGCTGAAGACTTGGGAAGCCTTTATTGGGAGAAAAAGAATATTGAGAGCGTACACATGCGCATATTATCTGCAGCTCAGGTAAATAACCCAAGATCCTTGGGAAGCTGGTTATCTTATGATGACCTGATACATCTAGTTGAATGTGCTATCACTGCACCAATTACAGGATTTTCAATTATTTATGGCGTATCAAACAACGACCAAGTCACAGTCGACAACCATAAAGCCAGCTTTTTAGGGTACCGGCCAAAAGATAATGCCGAACAATTTGCAAAGGAGGTTCTTGCGGTGTCAAAACAAGCGGATCCAAAGGATCCCGGGCAAATGTGTCAAGGTGGTCCTTTTGCTTCTGTTGAAATTGGCTTTTCTGGTGTCGCCGGTATGAATATTGTTCAAGATAAGAAAGAAGTTTAAAGTAGTGGTTGGCAAATACTCTAGGCATGTGACTTAAACTAAGAATGACCACTCAATACTGTCTTATCACAAGCTTGGCTGCTTGACACTTCCCATTCGATATTTTCAAAAGACTTTATGACTCAATCTAGCTGCTGTAGCCCAGACCGTGACGGACAAAGCATTACTCCGCTGACCTGCAGTGAGAAGCATGGGCTGTATGATGGAATCTTATGTGATATACCGGGAGGGAATAGCGTCATTGGAACAAATAATCCATTGATTAAACAAGATGGTGAGGCGCCACTTCGGAAAACGAAAATCAAGCCCTTTCGTATGGGACAAACACCAGTAAATAATCGCCAGTTTGCAAATTTTATTACNGATACAGGCTATGTNACAGAGGCTGAAATTTTTGGTTGGTCATTTGTTTTTCATTTACAGGTACCTAAATCAGTTCAAACCACACAGGGATCCGATGGAGCACAATGGTGGAGACGAGTGGATAATGCNACTTGGGATTGGCCTTCAGGNCCTGATGGAACNCCATACGACCCCGAACATCCTGCNGTTCACCTTTCATGGAACGACGCCAAAGCATATTGCAATTGGGCCGGTGGACGATTGCCGACTGAGGGTGAGTGGGAGCATGCGGCGCGAGGAGGGAGAGGCNATGTGACCTACCCGTGGGGCGATACTCACCCNGACGATTACNGNCATTTGCCCTGTAATATATGGCAAGGNCAGTTCCCAGAACATAATACATCAAAAGATGGTTACGCATTTACAAGCCCAGCCAAATCCTTTGCCCCAAACGGNTACGGCCTTTACGGTATGGCGGGCAATGTCTGGGATTGGTCAGCGGATTCATTTCGAATAAAGTCTCTTTCTAAGAAAAGTAGGGCACAGGCCGAAGCTATGCGAGGCTACAAACTGATAAAAGGCGGCAGCTTTTTATGCCATGCATCTTATTGCACANGATACCGGATCGCAGCACGCACCGGAAACTCACCTGATAGCTCAACGGGGCATACTGGCTTTCGAATTGTATTTANCTNAGATTAGCTCNGGTTGTNACGCTGTNGAACTTTTATCAAAAGGCTTAAATCAAGTCNTTTTTTTGGTGTGATGGATTATCTACCATGGCTCCGATTATATAGACTTGGCCCAGATGCAATAAATCCATCCAAATTTTTTGGAGCATAAGTATCAATCTGCAAAGGAAAACAATCTGCTGCATCACTCGAATGCTTGTCTCCACAATCTCCACCAGGACATGCAGACAGGCCAATAGTGATATCAGTTTGAGCTTCTAGCTCTATAAAATCACCAGGACGTACTGGGCTCGCTTTCATAAAATATTGGTGGGTTTCCTTAGTGAAGCCAGTGAGCATAAAGACGTTCATGACATCATGCACATGCATTTCAGCTTCGTCTAAATTCAGGCTAAAGTGGTCTGCCAAAGCCCGTGTCAGGTTTGAATGACAACAATTGTGATATTCTTCATCACTCAACAATCGCTGGGTGTAAGGATCACAACGAGTACCAATAACATCATGAACCGAACCACCGTCTTCATCAAAGCCGTACCAATCCAAAGTATCACAGGTGATGTTAGCCAAAGGCCTCATATACGGAAAATTTGACCAAAGACTATCACCAGTGCTGACATGGGTGCCGTGTAAAGCACGGGTTTTTCCACTGTAGAAACGCTCTTCAATATTATGAGTGTTCCAAATATTCAAATCACCAACTTGCGGTCCCTCGATAGATAAAATTCTTACAAAATGACCAGCTTTAACGTCTACACAAACAGCGGCACGGGGCGGAACAACTACCGACTCAAGAAGGCCAGCTTCAGTCCGGCGAGCAACAGCCGCAGCTAAATTTGTATCAGGCAAGGTGTCCAACGGATAACACACGACCACGTTTTTGCTACGGCGGTCTTTCGCGTCTCTCGGCTCTTTGTGCTGCGGTAAAGCAAGTTTCATTGGATATCCTTCACATTACAGCAAAATACTAGGCCTATCAAAAAATCTGTCAATTCTACGCATTACTGGCAGTTTATATACTTGCCCTTTTGCAAAGTTTGAGGTCTGGTTTATAGATGGACATAATTCAAAACCCTTACCTTGGCATTGGACTAGACACTCCTGTCTTACGTAATATTCCAGCCCCATCTACCGAAACAGCTCAGGTACAAGAGTTGCTTGCGAGATGTCCAAATTCAGCTGTAACGCCTTTGATTAGTTTAAAAAAAATGGCTGATGAGCAAGGGCTAGGAGAAATTAGCATAAAAGATGAACGCGAGCGTATGGGGCTTGGTAGTTTTAAAGCATTGGGCGCAGCATATGTAATTGCATATAGCGCAATAATTGAGGGCAAAAGCCAAATTGGTAAAACCTATGTGACCTCAAGCGCCGGTAACCACGGCATGAGCGTTGCCGCCGGCGCCAAAGCCTTTGGCGCAAATTCTGTTGTTTACATTGCAAAGACCGTACCAGAAATATTCGCTAAAAGGCTTCAGGCCGAGGGAGCCAAAGTAGTGCGTGCAGGTCAAATTTATGAGGAAAGTATGACGGCTGCTCAGCAGGCTGCAAAAGAAAATAACTGGTCNCTTCTNTCNGATACCTCTTGGCCCGGNTATTTCAAACCCAGTTTTCGCCTCATGGAGGGATATACTGCNTTGATGCATGAGGCAGATGCNCAGATGCATNCACCAACACATATTTTTCTGCAGGCAGGCGTTGGTGGTTTGGCTGGCGCAGCTGCCGCAATGGCGCGCAAACTTTGGGGCCAGNATGTAATAATTGTCGTAGTTGAACCAGCCAACGCACCAGCTTTACACAGTTGTATTCAAGCAGGAGATTTTGTCGTCGCGAAAGGATCTGGCAGCAGTATGGGTCGACTTGACTGCCAAGAAGCGTCTCTTATTGCACTCAAAGGTCTGGCAAAGGATGCAAATTTCTTTGCCCTAATCGATGAAGAGGAAGGTGAAGCTGGCGCTGCGTATGCGGCCTCCCATGCTATTCCCAGCACCTCTTCAGGAGCTGCAGGGCTTGCGGGTCTAATAGCGTCCAGATCACANAAGGACACGTTACAGCTAAATAAAAAGTCTCATGTTATGCTGATCATGTCAGAAGGACCAGAGTAGTGAAAAGTGGCTTTGAGGCATCTGAGTACCAGACNCGAGTAAGCCGAGCTCAAGTTCAGATGAACCACCACAAGCTAGACGCTCTCTTGCTAACGACAGAGCCAGAAATTCGATATTTTACGGGCTTTTTGACACAGTTTTGGGAAAGCCCATGCCGTCCTTGGTTTTTAATAGTCCCAGCCAGTGGACTTCCTATTGCAATAATTCCTTCGATAGGTGAAGTCTTGATGGCTCGCACTTGGATCAGTGATATTCGGACGTGGAATGCACCTAATTTAGTTGATGATGGAATAAATCTGTTACTGGAAGCGTTATTAAGCATCGGACCCAACATTGGCACTCCAAGCGGAATGCAATCACAGCTTAGGATGCCGTTAGTNGACTTCGCTCGCCTTAACGCTGCCTTGAAGAGTCCTATCCGTACAGACGNGGGGATCATGCAAAGACTACGCATGGTAAAATCAAACGCGGAAGTAGCAAAAATTAAAAACGCCTGTGATATAGCGGGTCGTGCTTTTGAACGGGTGCCAGAGATTGCTCAATCTGGAGTGCCATTAAAACGTATTTTTCGTGATTTCCAGANACTNTGTCTCGATGAGGGAGCAGACTGGGTTCCCTANCTCGCTGGTGCCGCAGCGCCCAATGGATATGGGGACATAATTTCACCTGCAGACGATCACCGTCTCTGTCAAGGTGATGTTTTAATGTTGGATACTGGGCTGGTTAGCGATGGTTACTTTTGCGACTATGACCGCAACTTTGTTGTTGGATCTGTCCCNAATGAAGTTGATTCTGCTCACAGAAAATTAATAGATGCAATAGAAGCAGCTTTTGGGATCGCACGCCCCGGCAATACAACCGCTGATTTATTCAACATTATGGATAAATTTATAAATAACGGTAAAAGCNGCACAAATATGGGTAGATATGGTCATGGATTAGGGATGAATTTGACCGAATGGCCAAGCCTAATACCTTCAGATCAAACTCTTCTTGCAGAGGGAATGGTACTAACACTCGAACCAAACATCGAGGTGCGCCCAGGTGTTACACTTGTGGCAGAAGAGAATATAGTTATCCGCGAAAGCGGTGCTGAATGGCTTAGTAAACCCTCAAAAAGCAAGATGCCAAGACTAAAATGATGAGTATTTTTCCATATAAATTAGTTGAACTAAAGCCAACCCGCATCGGTGTAATTGTTTTGCAGTCAGATGAAACGATTGAGCAGGACATGATCAAACTTCGAGGAAACGCAGATTTGTTTTTCTCTCGTGTACCAAGTAGTAAAGAAGTCAACGAAGCTACATTACAATCCATGGCAAAACATATAACTGGTGCAGCTCGCTTGTTTCCAGAAACAGCAAAATTCGATGCAGTGGGCTATGGCTGTACCTCGGGAACAGCGCAAATTGGCGTAGATACAGTTAGTAGGCTTGTATCAAAAGGTGTTGATACTGCACATGTTAGNGAACCNGTGTCCGCTTTAGTCTCAGCCTGCAATCACCTNGGTTTGAAACGTTTGGCGTTCTTATCGCCATATATTGAAAGNGTGAGTTCGAACTTGCGGAATGTNATGACCCAAAATGGCATCGAAAGCCCCACATTCGGAACATTTGCTGAAGCCAAAGAGGCTAAAGTTGTTCGCATATCAGGTAAATCTGTAATAACGGCTGCACAAGAATTATGCAAAACCCGGGATGTCGACGGGATATTTCTAAGTTGCACCAATTTAAGAACTTTAGACCTAATTATGCCATTAGAGGAAAGTATCGGGCTGCCAGTAATTTCAAGTAATTTGGCATTGGCTTGGCATCTTGGAAAGCTGACTGGTACAGCAGACGCCATGGTGGGCCCTGGAAGACTTTTTGCGATATAGAACTTACAATGTCATTTCGCCTGCCAATAACGCAGTATTGCCACCGGCCGCTGTGGTATCNATACAAACAGATTGCTCGCGCATAAGCCANGATTCAAAACTTTCATCCATCAATAATGGTACAATAGGTCCAGTGCGTTGACTTAATTCAATACGCAAACTGGGCCCATCTGGACCAGCATAAACCACAGCCTCTAGATCTACAATTTCATGTAAAATTCTGAAATCTAGAGTTGCCGCAACTGCAGCACATCCAACAACTTTTGCTCGATGNGCTAATTCATTCGCCCCAGCGCCCATACANAACACTCGACCCCTGGGCTTTACAGTGTAACGATTAGACTCGCCGGTTGGTCCGGGCAAATCTATTGTAGCGGGCAGGCACACTTTTTTTGCCTGATTAAAAGCTATTTCCAATTCATTAAGGTTCATTCTTGGAGGTAAATCACCATGCGAAACGAGTATTTTTTGGCGCGCGAACCTAGGCAAATAACGCGGACCACCAGCTTTTGGTCCAGTTCCACTTAATCCATNCCCTCCAAAGGGTTGTGCGCCAACAACGGCTCCAATTTGGTTTCTGTTGATATATATATTTCCAACATTTACTTGACTTACAATTTTTTGGACGCGTGCATCAATTCGACTATGAAGACCAAAAGTTAAGCCATACCCGGTGGAGTTGATTGCTGCTATAATTTTGTCAATCTCATTCGCTTCAAATGTTGCCAAATGTAATACTGGCCCAAAAACTTCCTCCGTAAGATCCTCAATTCCTCCAACACCAAGAACTGTTGGAGCCACATAGTTTCCAGTATCTGGTGCTGATGTCTTAAAGAGTAGGTGACCTCGAGCTATGTAAGCTAGGATCCGAGCCTGAGCGGTTCGATTAATAACCGGACCAACATCACAGTCAACTTCCAAAGGATCTCCCACGACCAAGCTTTTCATGGCCCCATACAGCATTTTGGTAAAACTTGGAGCAATATCTGATTGCACATATAACATTCGTAGAGCAGAACAGCGTTGTCCAGCTGATTGAAAAGCGCTGGCTANCACATCGCGAACCGCCTGCTCAAGTAAAGCTGTACTGTCAACAATCATTGCATTTAGTCCACCAGTTTCAGCAATAAAAGGTGAATGGGCCGACAAGTTCTTAGCCATTGTATGACTAATAATTTTTGCTGTCGCCGTTGACCCCGTAAAACATACTCCCGAAACTTTTGGTTCACTACATAGGACCGAACCCACTTCAGGGCCAAAACCAGTAACTAATTGTAAAGTGNTATTCGGCACACCTGCTTGATGCATCAAATTCACTGCAAAGCTCGCTATCATACTTGTGTTTTCGGCTGGCTTAGCCAGAACACCATTTCCTNCAGCNAAAGCCGCCGCAATTTGTCCACTAAAGATAGCCAGAGGAAAATTCCAAGGGCTAATACAAGTAAAAATTCCATCACCCGAAACGTTTTCTTGCTCCGCCTCTGCTGCATAATATCTTAAAAAATCTATAGNTTCACGCAGCTCACCAATACAGTCCGATATCGTTTTACCAGCTTCATNTGTTAGCAAATTAAATAATTGATTTGCATTTTTTTCATACAAATCTGCAACTTTACGAAGTGTATTTGCACGTTTTTTTACAGNTTCCGTCCAAGGTTCAGCCTTATTGATCATATTCTGTGCCTGCTCAGCAGATACAAAGCAAACTTGACCAATTTTTTNNCCATTTGCGGGGTTAGTTATAATTTTTCTTACACCCGTCGTTCCAAAACTCCACTTTTGCTTTANAACTCTTCCGGACTGCAAAGATTCCACAACCTTCGGGTTTGACAAATCATAACCAGATGAATTCACCCTTTTTGGTGCAAACAACGCTTCGGAGAGCACCAATTTTGACCCAACACTTCCCAATTTCTTAAATGGATCAGCNGCGACTATATCCGATGGGACATCTGCATCGAAAATTTGATTTACAAATGACGAATTTGCTCCATTTTCCAGAAGCCTTCGGACCAGATAAGCAAGAAGATCTTGATGNTGACCAACTGGCGCATAAATTCGACANCGCGTACCNTAATCTTTTAAAATTTGATCGTGCAAAGCTTCACCCATTCCATGAAGCCGTTGAAATTCAAAGTCCCAAGAATTTTTNNTCTTCGCCANATGGAGNACAGAGGCAATTGTATGGGCATTATGTGTGGCGAACTGTGGGTAGATATAATCAGCCATATCCAGCAGTTTTGAGGTACAGCAAATGTAACTGATATCNGTGTTATGTTTAGCTCCAAAAACTGGAAAGCCAGGTAACCCCTCAACCTGCGCTATTTTGATTTCACTNTCCCAATACGCCCCTTTCACAAGCCTAATCATAAGCCGTCTANCAAATTTACGGGCAAGATGATAAAGCCAATCGATTACGAAAGAGGCACGTTTGCTGTAAGCTTGAACGACAACACCAAGTCCTTCCCAGGCATCTAATGCGGGGTCAGAAAATAAGGCCTCAATTACGTCAAGAGACAAATCAAGACGTGCAGCCTCCTCCGCGTCAATATTAAGACCAATGCCCGAGGATTTAGCTAAAATTGCCAATGACCGCAAACGCGGCAGCANATCTTGCATAACTTGTTCACGATGNAGCAAGTCATACNTCGAATGAAGTGCAGATAGCTTAACTGATATTCCNGGGTTNAGTCTTATATCATCACTAAATGCTGACTTAGCTATTTGTGAGATCGCGTCCGCATAAGCCATATGATAACTGCAAGCATCAGCNTCATTCATTGCTGCTTCACCCAGCATGTCATAGCTATAGCTNTAGCCCTGAACTTCATATTTATTTGCTCGNGATATAGCTTTCTGGATGCATTGACCCAAAACAAATTGCTGGCCCATCTCACGCATCACGCGTGCCACCGCTTGACGAATAACTGGCTCGCCTAAGCGTTTAATTGCACCACGTAGAACACCAGCAACGCCACGATCTGGCGTATCCAAAACGCGACCTGTAACAAACAGTGCCCAAGTAGACGCATTNACCAAATTTGAGTGGCTTTCTCCTAGGTGTTTACCCCATTCAGACGGAGCAATTTTGTCTTCAATTAAAGCATCCATCGTAGCAGGATCTGGCACCCGCAGAAGCGCTTCAGCTAGACACATTAGAGCGACACCCTCATCAGAGGATAGACCGTATTCTCCNAGAAAGAGCTCCATTATTGATGGTGCATTCCCAGCTCGCAGCACATCTACCATCAGACTTGCCTGATCACAGATCTCTGCGCATGTTAAACTGTTGGGCGCCCATTCCATCAGAGACTTTATCGTATCCTCATCAGCCCAATAACAACTTTGCCTTATGATTTGTCTTAATTCATGCATTATTTCATGCCTTTTGCACGTTCAACCATCCCAAAAAGATCGCGTGGATCATCAGGATCAGCGAGCAAATCAAGTTTAATATAATGACCAGTCTTTTGAATTTGATGATGGATNTAGCGCAATGCTGAGAAGTCCTCAGTCGCAAAGCCTACGCTATCAAACAATGTTATTTGCCTGGATGATATACGCCCTTTTTTTTGTCCTTCTATCACTCGCCAAAGCTCGGTTACTGGAAACTCAGGGTCAAGGGCCTGAATTTCACCCTCAACCCGTGTTTGGGGTGGGTACTCAACAAAAATATCCGAACGTAAAAGAATGTCCTTATGAAGTTCAGTTTTGCCGGGGCAATCCCCACCTATGGCATTAATATGCACTCCCGAACCAACCATATTGTCAGTTAAAACAGTGGCATTTTGTTTGTCAGCGGTACATGTGGTGATAATATCAACACCTGTGATGGCNTCTTCAGCACTCTTNCANACCACAACATTCAAATTAGTATTTCTGAGGTTTTGTGCAGCTTTTTTTGTGGCTTCGGGATCCAAATCGTAAAGACGTACTGTCTCGATACCAATTATTTCATTAAATGCCAGTGCCTGAAATTCGCATTGGGCACCATTACCGATCATACCCATGACACGCGCTTCTTTTGGAGCTAAATATTTTGCAGCTAATGCACTTGTCGCCGCTGTCCGCAGTGCTGTTAAAATAGTCATTTCTGAAAACAAAACAGGATAGCCGTTTTCTACATTCGCTAACACTCCAAAGGCNGTCACAGTTTGAAAACCGCGAGCCATATTTGCGGGATGGCCATTCACGTATTTAAAACCATAAAATTCACCATCAGACGTTGGCATTAGTTCAATAACACCTTCTTCTGAATGAGCTGCGACACGTGGTGTTTTATCAAANTCAGGCCAACGTCTGAAATCAGCTTCAATATATTTACAGATTTCAGCCATCATTTTNGGGGCGCCGAGCGTATTGACTAAACGCATCATATTTTCGACNGANACAAANGGGACCATNGCTAAAGATGATGGTAAGAGATTGTTCATATCAGAAACCCCTGGTACGTCGNTCNAGNACTTTTTTGCCTAGTAATGAAGCAGTNAGGTCGCACATAAGCGTGGCAGTTTTTCCACGAATATCCAGGAATGGGTTAAGTTCCGTTAAATCTAAAGACGAAGCCAAACCGCTGTCGTGNACCATCTCCATAATAAGATGAGCTTCTCGAAATGTGGCACCACCAGGCACCGTAGTGCCAACCCCAGGCGCAATTTCAGGATCCAGAAAGTCAACGTCAAAACTCACATGCAATAACCCGTTCGCAGCAGCTACTCTTTCAAGGAAATCTGAAACTGGTTTCGCGACCCCAACTTCGTCAATGCGTCGCATATCATAGACGTCCATTCCCAATTTAGAGATAAATCGATGCTCAGGTTCATCCACAGATCGTAGGCCAATCATGCATACATTTTTTGGATCTAAAGGTGCTAATACTGGTGGAAAAATATCATCAAAGCTTGGCATACCCAAAGCATAAGCCATTGGCGTACCATGCAAATGTCCACTGATTGTACTGGTCAAAGTATTCATATCAGGATGTGCATCCAGCCAAAGCACAAATTGTGGCCTTTTCTTAGATTGAGCTGCATGTGCCACACCAGTTAACGTCCCTGCCGCCATTGAGTGATCACCACCAATGAATATTGGAAAAGTATCAACCATGGATAGCGCAGCGGCTTTTGTTTGAATATTACGAGTCCATGCGACGATTTCAGAGAGCTTTTTAAGGTGTCCAGGACCGTCGACTTGAGGGATCTCGCTTGGAAAAGATAAATTTCCTAAGTCATTCAGTCCCAAACCTTGACTGGTAATCACATCACCAAGACCAGCGGTTCTAAATGCATCTGGCCCCATAAGGCAGCCCCCACGACCAGTTCCTGCCTGAAGTGGCAATCCCAATATTGTACAATGATGGTTCATCAAAGCCTCCTTAAGAAAACTAATTAAAGGGTAGCATTCAACAACTTGAACAATTAGGCTGTATATTGTTCAAATAATATAATTAATGACCAATATGAGAAGATAATTATCTAAAATGTTCAATATTGATGAAACTGACCGGAAAATCCTAAATCGCCTAAAGGTTGATGGTAGAGCATCAATCACTACTCTTGCGGGCGCATTGGGCCTGGCCCGCGGAACAGTGCAAAGTCGTTTAACTCAGTTAATCGAAAATAGAGCGATCAAACGCTTCACAGTCGAATTGAACTCAATTGAGACTGATGAAATGGTGCGGGCTGTTATGATGATTGAGGTACGAGGGAATACGGCCAATTCAGTTCAAAGAGCCTTACAACGTATGCCAGAAATCACGTCACTGCATCGTACCTGCGGTGTTTGGGATCTCGTGATAGAGCTCGAAACAATCAGCTTATATAACTTTGACGGAGTGCTTGCACGCATTCGTGAATTACCTGGTGTTTCCAATTCAGAGACCTGCCCTTTATTGCGACGCATCTCTTGAGACATAAATTCGAACGCCTAGAGCAGATTTAAGAGGGGCTCAATCCACGCAGTCTTTCAGAGCGCCTGCGCAGTAATTCAAGGGTTACAAGCAATGCAATTGATATACATACTAGAATTGTAGCTACAGCCAGAATAGTTGGACTTATCTGTTCTTTCAAACCAATAAACATCTGCCACGGCAAAGTTTTTTGCTTAGAAGAGCCTACAAACATTATTACGACTACCTCATCAAAAGAGGTAATAAAGGCAAACAAGCCACCAGCTACAACACCCGGCATGATTAAAGGCATTTGAACCTTAAAAAAAGTTTTAACTGGTCCCGCACCCATATTAGCGGCAGCTCGAGTTAAGGAATTATCAAAACCAACCAATGTTGCAGTAACTGTTATGATAACAAATGGGATACCCAGAACGCTGTGCGCGAGGATAACTTTAACATAACCTACCAAATTTTTTTCAAGTCCAAGGGTGCTTTCTAAAAAATTTCCTACTGTGGCATAGAAGAAAAACATACCTGTTGCAGAAATTATTAAAGGAACAATCATAGGTGAAATTAGAAGCGCTGTTATAAGTCGTTTGAATGGCACATGGCTCTGGCTCAAACCTATTGCAGCCAAAGTCCCCAATGTTACAGAAATTACCGTTGCAATCGGTGCTATAATTAATGAGTTTTTAAAGGACCTTTGCCACTCGTTATTATAGAAAAAATCCATATAGTGTTTCAAAGAATATCCAGCAGGGTCAAACTGTAGCATTTCAGGCGTGAATGTAAAAAAATCTTGCGCNTTAAATGATAAAGGCATCACAACGATAATCGGAGTAATTAGATAAGCAAAAACAGCCCCGCAGATGATTAAGAAAGTATAGTGCCATAACACCTGACCCGGCGTCAGATACGAGTGGAGACGAGCGCGGTAGCGGCCCTCATACAGCCAGAAAGTAAACCATCCAAAAAACAAACCCCAAAGCCCACCTGCCAGTAGACCAGTTAAACTATAGATCGAAAATCCAACTACGCTCGCTAACACTACAAGGCCCCAACGTACAGCCATCTCATATGCTGAGCCCAGAATTGAAGCATAAGACATACCAACTGAAAGGGCGGCACCTGCAATAATGCCAATTCCCAAGTTGTCATTTGCCATCCCCATAAACAAACCTACTAGTGCTCCCAAAAGACCGGTAGAGATTAAAACGAAGGAAAGAGGTTTGCGCGAAATCGTATTGAGTGAACTCATTATATTATCCGCCCAGTTTCACGTTGTCGATGCCAACAATCTTGTCATATGTCCAATACAAGATGAGGACNGCAACAAGTAGGATAGTTGCTAACGCTGCCCCAAGCCCCCAATTCAGCGACTTTAGGATCGAATAGGCTATCCGGTTAGAGATAAACACACCCTTNGTACCACCAACAATTTCAGGGGTAATGTAGTAACCGATAGCCAAAATAAACACCAATATCGAGCCAGCACCAATTCCTGGAACTGATTGCGGAAAATATACACGCCAAAAAGCCGTCCAATTTGTGGCTCCAAGTGATTTAGCNGCTCGAAGATAACTTGGCGGAATTGTCTGCATTACAGAGTACATAGGTAAAATCATAAACGGCAAGAGAATATGCGTCATTGCCACAATCGTACCAGTCTCATTATTAATCATTATGAGTCGAGCNCTGTCAGCAACAAGACCAAGCTGCACCAATATATCATTGATAACGCCNTGTTGTTGAAGCATTACTTTCCAAGCAGAGGTACGAACCAACAGAGACGTCCAAAATGGTAATAGGACCAAAATCATTAAAAGATTAGCCTTTCGTGCTGGTAGGTTGGCTAATAACCAGGCTACTGGNTAGCCTAACAAAATACAGGCACCCATAATTGTGAATGACATTATCAGAGTTCGTTTAAATAAGAGTAATAAGACCTGTTTTTCTTCAGGCTGAAATTCTGGTCCAGTTACTGTCTTGCGCATATCTATCGCATTTAAGAAATATCCACTCGTATATTCACTGCCGTGCACTTGGAGGGTCTGCCAAATTTCCACTTTACCCCAGTTTTTGTGGATCCCAATCATTTTTTCTTTAAACGGGCCATCATTTTCAATGTCCCACCGCTTCGCTTTTCTGGCCGTCTTTTTAAACAAAGACGCTATNCCAGATTGCTCATAGTTCAGTCTTAAACCAACTTTTGTNTGAACTTTNGCTAGGGTAGCAATTTTTATGTCAGAAGCGAATGCGGCATAAACAGTTTCATCTGGAAGTTGCCCCGTTTCACTATCCCAGGTCTGTAAGGCCAAAATGGTCTGAGGCAAGGTATTTACAACAATATCATTTTCNACAGACCGAAAAAGCATTGATAAAATTGGCATTACAAAAGCAATAAAGATAAAAACCAACAAAGGCGCAATTAACATTAGCGCGCGCCTTTTTTGCTGCCTTAAAGCACGGCCAAGGCTCTTTTTAAGCGGTGTACCATCAGCCGAGAGAAGTTGACCAGTATTCGCAGGGCTACTCATGATCTACCTACTTTGATAAGAGTTCTTAGTACGCTGTTAACGAAAAGGAAGGGCCGTTAAAGCCCTCCCAAATTTTATTTATCTATTTAGCCAGCCAAGCTTGGAACTTGGCATCTAAATCATCACGATAATCAGCCCAGAAATCGTAGTTCATCAAGAACGCACGCTTTAGGTTTTCAGGAGCTGTTGGCATGTGTGGCCCCATTTCGATCCCTAATTCAGCATGCTTACCGACTAATGGCGCCGAGGATGCGCGAGCTGGACCATAGCTGATGTAAGCAGCCTGATCTGCCAATCGTGTCGTGTCCGTCGCAAACATAATGTAATCNAGAGCACGAGCCTGGCGTTCAGGGCTCAAGCCAGTTGGAATAATCCATCCGTCCAAATCCATCACCTGACCGTCCCAGATCATCCCCACTGGTTGCTTTTGCTCCTCAATTAGAGCAAAAAGACGACCGTTGTATGTAGCGCCCATAATTACCTCACCATCAGCTAAAAGCTGAGGCGTGTCAGAACCAGCAGATACCCAAATCACATCGTCNTTGATGGTATCAAGCTTTGCAAACGCACGATCTTGTCCCTCCTCAGTCTCCAGAACGTCATAGATGTCCGCTTTAGCTACACCATCGCAAAGTAATGCCCATTCCATCTGATTAATAGGTACTGAAAACAGAGACCTCTTGCCAGGATAAGTGGCAGTATCAAAAACATCACAAACGCTTGTTGGAGGTGTTGATCCAACTAAATCTTTCCGGTAGCCAAAAGTAGTTGAATAAACGATCTGAGGAATAAAACACTCACTCACTAGCATATCACCAAAATCGTCTGCGGCGGANACATCATTTGGAGCGCGCGCTAGCATGGTATCTGGATCGATTACCATAGCAAGGCCTTCATCACATAACTGCATTGCAGGTGCTGCCTCAACATCCACAACGTCCCAAGTTACGTTTCCTGCTTCATTCATTGCACGCAGTTTTGCGACTGCCGTACCGGAACTTTCATCGTTTAAAATAGTTACGCCAGTAATGGCGGAGTATGGTTCGTGATAAGCCTTTAATTGAGACTTAGAGTAAGCACCACCCCATGACACGATGGTCATTTCATTAGCCATGTGACCACCAGCAAAAGCAGAGCCCGCAACCAGCGAAACTGCAGCAGTTGCTAAAATAGTTTTCTTCATTAACATTGTATTCTCCCATGCATCCCGTTTTTAAATCAGAGAAATCGCTTAACGGGAAACTCAGCGAATTCTTTAATGCGCCTCAATAAAGACGAATTATATTTATNATTTAATTCACGCGTCGAGAGCCCGACAATCAGTCGGCAACCAACCAATATCAATTTCCGCACCAGGCTCAAGCCGTACTTGGTCAGGTGCATTGCGGGTCTTAACTATAAACTCATCATTTCCAGCCACTCTTAGACGTGTCCGGAAAATATCACCCATGTAAATAAATTCAAGTACCTCCGCTTTCAGCGTATGCGCACCTTTCTGAAGACGCTTCTTATTGAACTCTACACGCTCAGGTCTAATCGATACACGTGTGCGCTCACCAGCTTTAGAAACATTTATTGGGTTACAATCAATTAGCTTTCCGTCATCAAGTTGAACGAGGGCGACACCGTTGACAATCTCTTTAACCACGCCTTCCAGCGTATTATTCTCTCCAATAAATTGNGCCACAAAACTGTTTTCTGGTGCTTCGTACAACTGATCTGGAGGAGCAAGCTGTTGGATCCGCCCATCATCAAAAACTGCCACACGATCTGACATCGTCAGCGCTTCTGTTTGGTCGTGAGTAACATATACCACNGTAATTCCAAGGTTATTTGCAATTCTCTTTATTTCAAACTGCATATGTTCACGTAATTGTTTATCNAGCGCGCCTAAAGGTTCATCCATTAAGACCAACTCTGCCTCAAATACCAGCGCTCGTGCTAGAGCCACGCGTTGTTGTTGGCCTCCAGACAACTGTGCAGGCCTTCGCCCTCCAAATTCGCCCATTTGTACCATTTCTAGAGCAGTCTTTACCTTACTTTCCCTNTCACTTTTNGGCATTTTGCGAACCTCAAGCGGAAACGCTAAATTTTCAGCAACGGTCATATGCGGGAATAAGGCATAATTTTGAAAAACCATTCCGATCCCTCTTTTGTGAGGTGGAATATTATTTATGGAAATACCGTCCANCTTTATATCGCCATGNGTGGCTGTTTCAAAACCTGCCAACATCATCAAGCAAGTTGTTTTNCCCGATCCTGACGGGCCCAGCATAGTCAAAAATTCACCTCGAGGCATCGTAAGGTTTAAATCTTTTACAACTAACGACAGCCCATCATAACTTTTTTGNACACGGTCAAATTGAACNAAAGTNCCAGCCTCATTTTTGTTATNTGCCAAAGAGTGGTTCCCNTTCATTACGCAATGTGGATAATNGTTTNACCGATATTTTAATCTAGATGATNTCTANCAGTANATGCAATCATTCTTTANAAGAAATNANCAATTTCACGNAGCGTTTATAAATNTAATCTATTAAAANNTAATNTNNTTAATTAATTGAATCTANTGAATNTTTTTTTNNAAANANAATNANTTTTAGTNACTNTNNNTTTAAAANTTAGTTCAANAATNAAAAAACNTTAAANANANTNACATNATTTACCACTAATTTCNNCANTATAAACAGTATACAGAGNAACAAAATTTATCTAGGNNAAGGGNATGTTCCTCTACCAAANTCACNNTTTGACTGTTANTTAGTCTGTAATATTTCAAAAGNTAATATTGCCTGTATGTAAAACCTAAACACCAAACTACTCATAACGGATAAATAGGCATTAAAGGAAAAATAAATGGTTGATCGGACCCTGTTTATTGAAGCTATGCGGCACGTGGCTCAATCGGTGACAGTAGTAACCACCAAGGGAGATAATGGTGCTGCCGGAGCCACAGTAAGTGCTTTTTCATCCCTATCTGCTGACCCTCCTTCAGTTTTGATATGCCTAAGATCGGATAGTCGCATAGCGTTAGCTGTAAATGAAAATAAAGTTTATTGTGTTAATATTTTACCGGAGGGAGCTGGAGAACTAGCTGAAAGATTTGCAGGACGATTTGATGAGGAACAGCCCGACCGATTTGGAGCGATTAATTGTGTTGATGGACCTTGTGGAGCTATCCTTGATGGAGCCACCGCGTTCGAATGCACGCTTGATAAAATTATAAGTCATGGAAGCCACGATATTTGTATTGGAAATGTTACAGCAATAACCCACCGCGGTACTCGTCCGTTAGCTTATATGGATGGAGTATTCCAAGTTGTAAGGCCCGTCTGAAGGCCAAAACTAAATAATTATTTGTAAATAAAAACAGCAGCTTTGACATTTTTTATATTATTTTTTTAAAATTAAAGTGCCGCCATTACTTCATCAGTGACTTCAAAATTTGCCGTCACACGTTGAATATCGTCATCATCCTCAAGAGTTTCAATAAGCTTCATCAACTTTTCCATACCTTCAAGATCAAGGGGCGTAGTCGTCTGTGGCCTCCAGATGAGTTTTGCACTTTCAGACTCTCCCAAAGCCACCTCCAGTGCATTTGAAACTTCGTTTAGGTCACTATCAAGGCAAAAAATTGCGTGTCCGTCTTCATTACTTTCCACATCTTCAGCACCAGCCTCTAAGGCTGCCATCATAACCGTGTCTTCATCACCTGCAGCTACTGGAAATAGGATTTGGCCCAGGCGATCGAACATGAAGGAGACAGAACCAGTTTCTCCTAAACTTCCTCCACATTTAGTAAAGGTGCTACGGACGGTAGATGCGGTCCGATTGCGGTTATCTGTCATAGCCTCCACGATCACCGCGACACCACCAGGACCATATCCCTCATACCGAATTTCATCATAGGACTCTGCGTCACCACCTTGAGATTTTTTGATAGCGCGCTCGATAACGTCCTTTGGCACCGATACCGATTTTGCTTCTTTAACGGCTAAGCGTAGTCGCGGATTTTTTTCTGGATCAGGATCTCCCATTTTAGCTGCAACAGTAATTTCTTTCGCCAGTTTTGAAAAAAGTTTAGAGCGGACGGCATCTTGTCGCCCCTTGCGGTGTTGAATATTTGCCCATTTTGAATGACCAGCCATGTAAAATTCCCAATCAAAATATTTCAAGAAAACGTCTAGGCCCACCAGGGTAGCAATTCAACCCGTGTTTCTAACACTTGAATAGCATTCCTGCTTTCAAGGTTTAATAATATCTAAATTAAATGCCAGATATCAAATTGTAAGTTACGGGCNNAAAGGAAAAACTATAAAAAGNGNCAAAAAATTTCTTNNATNAAAAATTTAGGNAGNGCTCATTGGAGCTTTTTNTCCTTTTCAACTTTTGTNGAATTAGGACTTACCAAATAAATTCCAACAANCATTGNNNNCAAAGCNAACCAAATTGGTCCAGAATAGCGCTCATTTAATANTAGCATCGACCATCCNAATCCTGTNGCCGTCACTATGTAGCTGACTTGAACAGAAAAAACNGGACCATACTTTCTAANAATCATTATATATAGGGTGTAAATCACACTTTGAATCAACGCTCCAAAGATTAATGCAAAATCAGCGATACCCCATCTATGAATAGGATTAATCCACTGTCCAGTGACTACTACGATTGGACCAACTATGATTACACCCAAAATAGAAGAACCCAAAAATAATTGCAGCGGACCAACACCGCCAGTGCCAAAACGAGCGACAAAATTACCCTCAAAAGCATACATCAAACTCGCCAGTAGACCCAGTGGTATAAAAATTAACATGGCCCTGTNGGGCAATGCACTTGGAACGCCAATGATTAATAAAACAGCAAGCAGCCCCAGTATTAATCCGAAAAGTCGCTTTAAACTGAATTTATCCACCCCTAAAATAAGGGCTATTGGGAAAGCCATCATAGGAATAAGTGATAAGAGTAACGACATGATACCAGCTGGCAATACTGTTACGGCTTTATAGAAAGCCGCACTCGGTATTACTGCAGATATGAGTGCAAAAATTAAATAGAAGATTAATACCCTTCTATTAAAAGGCAGGCTTTGACGGCGTATAAAATTATAGGTTCCTAAGACAATAGAAATAATAATCATTTGCCAAAACATCAATCCAAAAGGCTGATAGCCGTCACTTACAGCGATCTTAGCAAGTGGTACAGTTAGCCCCCAACTTGCACCAATAAAAAAAAGAAATATGTAAGGATAAGCTTTTTTCACCGAACTCAAATCTCAACAGTTTGGTCTAAACGCCCCCCACATCGAACCATTTTCAATGAATTAGCATGGCCCGTTGTATCGTNTGTTTCCACCAGAACTCCACATAATGTNGCCGGTCCANTTGCAGGTTCAAAACGAGCTTTAGGCATTCCAGTNATGAAACGCCGCAGCGGCTCCNCCTTTTCCATTCCGATAACGGAGTCATAATCGCCGCACATCCCNGCATCGCTTTGAAAACCTGTACCCCGATTTAAAATATNNGCATCCGCAGTTGGGATATGCGTGTGGCTTCCCACCACCATACTTGCCCTACCATCACAGAAATGGCCCATCGCCATTTTCTCTGAAGTGGCTTCGCAATGCATATCCACCACAATCGCTGCAGCCTGGCCACCTAAAGGATGCCGCTTTAAAATTTCTTCTATTGAAGAAAAAGGATCNTCATANGGACGCTTCATAAAAACCTGGCCCAAAACTTGAGTGACTAATANTTTACGGCCGCGTGTAGCTGTAAAGAGCCCAACGCCNCGACCTGGAGCAGATTTAGAAAAGTTCAGTGGTCGTANAATCCGGGGCTCTGTNTCTATAAATTGAAGCATATCCTTTTGATCAAATGCATGATCACCTAAAGTTATACAATTTGCACCCGCCTCCAAAATTTCCTTAGCATGAGCTCCCGAAAGTCCCATTCCACTTGTAGCGTTTTCACTATTAACAATTATGAAATCTACATTTAATTTTTCACGTAGTCCTGAAAGATTCTCTATAATCGCCTTCCGCCCACAACGACCCACAACATCACCAAGNTATAAAATTCTCATATGTAGCCATTAGGCTGCCCTGCCTCACAAGGCAAGATCCAGAGCGCGGCCTAATTGATACCGTCCGATCAAATCTAATTAAAATGTAACAGAAAAAACTCTATCTTCAGTTATTATCATATCAAGCGTTTGATCATGAGCTCCTAATGGCAGATTCTCAGCTTCTTGTGCATTAAAAGCAAAGCCAATAGCCAATACTGACCCCCGCGCCCGCAAGCCCTCCAGGGTACGATCATAAAAGCCACCACCGTAGCCCAGCCTTCCACCATTAGCATCCCAAGCAAGAACTGGTAGAANTATGATTTCAGGTATCATCCAATNAATTACGGCTGGAATTTGTGCTTTAAATGCACCTGCTACCATTACCGACTCGGGTGACCATTTAGCGAATTTAAGTGGATGTGCCGGCTTCGTGATAACTGGCACACCAACCTCCCCATTTGCCAAAGACTTAACCATAGCAGGTCGAGGATCAATTTCTGTATTTATGGGCATATATCCTGCCAAAGGCGCTCCACGGTATTGAGCTAAAACTTCCAAAAGGACATTACACGTTTTTTTATTCTGTTTTCGAAAAGCTTCCTTGCGTCTAGCAAAAGCACTACCTCGAGCAAACTTCTTTTGATCTTCAAGCGTCACAATAGCACCCAATCCGCCAANTCCAACAAAACAACTACATCTCGATGCCTACAATGGTTCGCACATTTAACTCATGTTGGTTATCCAAACCATGNCCCAATTCGAGTAGATTTTTATTTATATCTGTCATACCTGCCTTTACGAAGTTGCTCATACTATGACAAGGTCAACGCGATCTTTAAGACATTTGAAAGGTGTTCTTATGGTATTAAATCTGCTTCTTGGACAAACTTTACGTTTTGAAGGTGATCCCTTTCAAAAGCCGTGGCAAGAGGTCACCCATCATCGGCAGGATGGCGCAGTATTAATTAAGGATGGATATATAAAAAAGGTTGGCGGTAGAGGTGAACTATTGTCAAATTTTCCCACTGCTAGAGTAACTGATTACGGCGGTGATTTAATTGTGCCTGGTTTTATCGATGCGCATGTTCATTATCCACAGACTGCGATCATCGCAAGTTGGGGCAAAAGACTTATTGACTGGCTTAATTTCTATACATTTCCAGAAGAAGTACGCCTATCCGATCCAATATATGCTGAACAAGTTGCCAATTGTTATTTGGACTTAGCCTTGGCGCATGGAACTACCACCATGGCCAGTTTCTGCACCACGGCTCCAACTTCGGTTACCGCATACTTTGAGGCAGCAGCAATGCGTGGTATGAGGGTAGTCGGGGGTAAAACCTGTATGGATCGAAACGCTCCAAAGGAACTGATAGATACGCCACAACGAGCATATGACGAAAGTAAGGAGTTAATTGACGAATGGCATGGCAAGGGGCGTGCTATTTACGCTATCACGCCAAGGTTTTCTCCTACCTCTACTCCAGATCAACTAGAAGCTTTAGGAGCACTCTGGGCTGAACGACCTGAATGTCTGATGCAGACGCATCTATCCGAACAGTTTGAAGAAATTGCATGGGTTCAAGATCTATTCCCAACAGCGATTGATTATCTTGATACTTACGAACGGTATGGTCTTTTAGGGCCCAGAAGTGTGTATGGCCATTCGATTCACTTAAAACCACGTGAAATCAATAGATTATCTGAAGTTGGAGCTTCAGTTGTCCATTGCCCCACATCTAACACTTTTATTGGATCTGGATTGTTTGATTTAATGGGACTTTCAAAAGCTAAAGTGAGCCTTGGACTGGCCTCAGACATTGGTGGAGGTTCAAATTTTTCAATGCTACGTACGATGGCCGCTACCTATGAAATCGCACAACTGCAAGGAAAGGTGCTACATCCTGCTCAACTTCTATGGCTTGCCAGTGAAGGCTCGGCAAAAGCACTTCATCTTGATGGCAAAGTTGGTCATCTTGGACCTAAAATAGAGGCCGATATTTGCGTATTAAATCTGAATTCAACTAATGCAATTGATCAACGTGTAAAAAATGCAAATGATTTTTGGGAAACTTTATTTCCTACCATTATGATGGGTGACGACCGGGCGGTTCGTCAAGTATGGATTGCTGGCCGAACAGTGGATTAAACCCGCTCTTGAAGCGCTCGCATTTGATGATTTTGTTGAATTGCAAGGTCACGTTGGTCTAGGGTTGTAATCTGTCCATTCTCAACCACATGTTTACCATTCACAAATACATCCCTGGCTAAATGAGGACCAGCTAACAGTATAGCTGACGGGTCCCAGTTTCCAGCAGCATTAATATCCTTCATATCCCATAAAACCAAGTCAGCGCATTTTCCCACTTCCAAAGATCCACAATCATCCCGACCGAGTACATTTGCCCCCCCAATTGTCGCAATCTCCAAAGCTTCTTGCGGCGACATAGCGCTCGCACCATAGGCAACCCTCTGCAATAGCATAGTTTGCCGCGCTTCCAACATTAAATTTCCTGAGTCATTTGAAGCGGAGCCATCCACACCAAGTCCTACCGGCACTTGCATATCTAGCATGGTTCGTACCGGGGCTATGCCAGAGGCTAATCGGCAATTTGAACAAGGACAATGCGCAACTCCAGTTTCAGTACGAGCGAACAATGCAATCTCTTCGGGATCTAACTTTACACAATGAGCATGCCAGACATCAGAGCCAGTCCAGCCTAGTTCCGAGACATACTGACCAGGACGAACGCCAAATTTTTCCAAACTATAAGCAATGTCTTCCTCGTTTTCAGCTAAATGTGTATGCATCATCACTTTTTTGTCACGCGCTAGTATCACAGAATCGCGCATCAATTCACGGCTGACCGAAAAAGGTGAGCATGGTGCCACCCCAACCCTAACCATTGATCCATGGCTTGGGTCATGAAATCCATCAATAACACGGATCATGTCGTCTAAAATTCGAGTTTCTTTTTCAATAAGGTGGTCAGGTGGCAAACCTCCCTTACTTTCACCAATACTCATTGCACCCCGAGTTGGATGAAACCTTATACCTATCTCCTTAGCAGCATAAATGGTATCTTCAAGGCGTGTACCATTTGGAAAAAAATACAGATGATCCGACGTGGTTGTACAACCAGATAATAGCAGTTCCGCCATCCCAACTTTTGCAGATGTAACAAAATCTTCAGGACGCATTGCTGACCAAATGGGATAGAGTTTTTTTAGCCAATCAAATAAAGAGGAGTTTTGAGCAAGAGGTACAGCGCGTGTCATAGTTTGATAAAGATGATGATGCGTATTCACTAAGCCAGGCGTAATCAAACAACCTCGTGCATCAATTATACGGCAACCGGTAACCGGCAAACCAACCCCAATTGCCGATATAATTCCTCCACTTAATAAGACATCGCCTGCCAGTACAGTTCGCCTTTTGTCGTCCATTGTTAAAATCAGACGCGCATTTTGTATTAAGATGTCAGTTTGAGGCATAGGGTTTTAATACTTCAAGAGCCGCTTCGTGTAGCTCTGGGGTTGCAGAACAGAGGCAGTTTCCACCGTCCATTGCCTCTCCACCGAGCCAGTTAGAGGCAACACCTCCAGCTGCACGAACTATAGCAATGGGAGCTTGTATGTCATAAGATTTGAGTCCTGCTTCGATAACTAGATCAATATGACCAGCAGCTAAGAGTGCATAAGCGTAGCAATCCATTCCATACCGCACTAGCTTACATTTATCAGCAACTTGGTGAAATCCTTGATACTCCGTCTTGTTTCCAATCTCTGGGTAGGTTGTAAATACAGTAGCTTGTGAAAGAGCTTTTATTTGTCGAGTGGCCAGACCGATTTTTAAGCCATCTTTCTCCATGAATGAATGTCCAAATCCACCAACATAGCGCTCACCGATATAGGGTTGGTCGATTATACCAAGGATGGGCGCAGTGCCATCATTAACCGCAACCAATGTACCCCATGTAGGTGTACCACTAATGTATCCGCGAGTGCCGTCTATGGGATCTAAGATCCAAGACAGGCCCGAAGTACCAGGTTTGTCCAATTGCTCTTCACCTATAATTGCGTCTTGTGGTCGCCGTGAAGCGAGAACAGAACGCATTACTTTCTCTGCAGCCCAATCAGCCTGAGTAACTGGATCATAACCTTCTCGATCCTTATTATTTGCAGACAGAGAGGGTTTCCTAAACCACCTGAGAGTTTCGACGGCAGCCGCATCCGCTACTTCCAATGCGGCAGAAAAGATTAAATCAGATTTAGAACCATCAATCTTCACAGGCTTATCTTTCAGACTTTGTTAGCGTTAAATTTTGAATTCTAGATTAGTCAAAAGAATTATCTTGTAATTAAAGTCCAAAAATATATTTTCACCAACTACCTAAATCACTTAATCTAACATTGTGCTATCAAAAAATTTCTTTCAATGACGCACCTGATATATGTTCAAAAATTAATTAAGCCGGATCCTGATAATGCGAGCCTTACAGATTAAAAATCAAACCCGTAAACCAGTTTTTTTAGATATCGCAGTTCCGTCAATTTCTCCTAAACAAATTCTTGTTAAAACCAAAGCATGTGGTCTTAATTTCGCAGATTTATTGATGATAAAAGGCAGTTATCAAGAAACTCCAACATTGCCATTTGTACCTGGAATGGAGATAGCAGGCAATGTAGTAGCCGTGGGACATGAGGTGGTGGGATTCAAAGTTGGGGATCGTGTTGCTGCCTTTCCAGGATACGGTGGCTTAGCCGAATTATGCGCTGTTGATATTTCACGTTGTTTAAAAATTCCAAAAAATTTATCTTTTAAAACAGCGGCTTCCGTTTTAATTAGTTATGGGACGTCACATCTCGCATTAACGCATCGAGCTAAAATTAAATCAGGTGAAAACCTGCTAGTTTTAGGTGCAGGTGGTGGCGTCGGCCTTACTGCAATAGAAATTGGTGTAGCGCTTGGAGCACGAGTAATTGCAGTAGCCCGCGGAAGAAACAAGCTCGATATTTGCAAGAAATACGGTGCTGAGATTGCGTTAGATAGCACAGATGATGATATCTTAAGCACAGTCAAAAATCTTGGTGGCGCAAACATCATTTATGATCCAGTTGGAGGCAATAGCTTTTTAACCGCGTTGCGCTGCTGTAAACCAGAAGCGCGCTATCTTATAATTGGATTTGCTAGTGGCGATATACCCCAAATCAAAGCGAACCATCTCCTGTTGAAAAACATCGATATAATTGGATTCAATTGGGGTGGCTATTTAAGCTTCGAACCAGAAATTTTGGCATCAAGCCTCAAAAAAATGTTAAAATTAGTGGCCAACAAAACTCTAAAGCCTCACATCAGCAGGGTTTATGACTTTAATCAAGCACTTGAGGCTCTAGGTCATTTACAAGCTCGGAAATCAATAGGAAAGTTAGTTGTTCGTGGCCTAAACACGAAATGCTGAAGCACCCTAGTGAAGCTTGAGAACCTTTTTCCAATAATGATGAAGAAAAGTGGAAAGGCTCTTGAAATCGATCCGAATACGAACGATATAATGCTCAGTAGAAAGCAATTAGGTAAAACTGTACCGATTTGGAGAATAATATGGCAGATTATAATACGATTTCCGCAACCACAGGCAAACGTTCAGCGGCGGTTGATGCCGGCCTGAAGTCACACATGAACAAAGTTTACAGTACTATGTCAGTTGGCATGGTAATTACTGCTGTCGCAGCTTGGGCTATCGCAGGTCTGGCCACTACAGCTGATCCGACTGCTGCTGCAGCGCAATTGCCCAATGGCAAAATGTTAACAAGCTTTGGTGTAACTATTTATGGTACTTCACTAAAATATGTTATCATGTTTGCTCCTTTGGCAGTTCTGTTTCTCGGAATGGGATCCGTGATGCGTAAGGCATCCGCCGCGGGCGCTCAGCTGTTTTTCTTTATTTTTGCAACGCTAATTGGTCTATCACTAAGCTCAATATTTATCCGATATACTGGCCATTCAATTACCCAAACCTTCTTGGTGACAGCTATTGCGTTTGCGGGCTTGTCACTGTTTGGATACACAACCAAAAGCGATATTTCCGGTTGGGGTAGTTTCCTAATCATGGGAGTAATTGGTCTGGTTGTAGCTATGATAGTAAATATCTTTCTCCAATCACCAGCTCTCCTTTTCGCTATCTCTGGTATTGGAGTTTTGGTATTTGCGGGATTAACCGCTTACGACACTCAAAATATTAAAAATCAGTATTTGGCACATGCGCATCATGGAGATCAGGACTGGCTAGCAAAATCTGCCATTTTTGGTGCCTTAAACCTGTACTTAGACTTTTTAAACATGTTCCAATTTCTATTAATGTTTATGGGAAGTAGTAACGACTAATTATTTTAAACAGTAAAAGTTTAGCTTCAAAGCACCTGATGAAATCACGTTGGGTGCTTTTTTCTTTCAAGGTTTTTTAAAGAACGAATAAAAAACATTAGTACATACATCTGGAATAGAAAAACCANACGNTGTGNACAACAGTNAAATTNNAGTAANNATNCTGCGTTACTTAATTTTTCCTTCTTTNTACTCNACATGCTTTCGGGCAACCGGATCATANTTACGAGCAACCATTTTTTCAGTCATAGTCCGAGCATTCTTCTTTGCTACATAAAAGTGACCAGTGCCAGCACTGGAATTAAGCCGGATTTTAATAGTGGTTGGCTTTGCCATCATAATTCTCCCTAGGAGCGCACCATCGGGTCGCTGTAAACTAAGTCATGGCTTTTAACGTTGTAAACAGCAGTGTCAACCGATGCAGANAGTGATTTTAAAACAAAAGCGCGCGGGCAGCCTGTAAGCCGGATTTTGTCCAGATAAACATGATTAAACACGCTATCTTGGGCAATCATTCATCTCGCAGACCTGTTACCAGGCCCATCCAGCTGCCAACCCGAACCTGCTAGACTGAAACGGTCTCTTTGCGGTTCCTATTTGGCATTGCTCCCGGTGGGGCTTGCCGTGCCGCTATTGTTACCAACAGCGCGGTGAGCTTTAACCCACCGTTTCACCATTACCTTGCATGCAAGGCTGTCTNTTTTCTGCGGCGCTTTCCCTAGGGTTACCCCCGCCGGGCGTTACCCGGCACCGTTGTTTCAGGGAGTCCGGACTTTCCTCGAAGATTTCACTCCGCGATTGCCTAGCCCCCCGCGCAAATTCCGTGTTAGGGCTCAGCCTCATTATGGTCAAGAGTTAACATTCGATGGATANCTTTGTCCCANATCTGATAANACTTTAATATCNTTGCTAGAAAGTGGCCCTNNAGCNTTAGGCCTAAAGCGCTGCCTGAAAGNCTCCAATATCAGACTTTGTGTAAGTAAATTGTTTTCATCTTGTTCTGGAACAAAATACCCAAACAACTTAGCTGCTTCAATAAATTCTAATACTTTTGCATGAGGTCTTCCACGAAATACCGCTAAGCCCTCATTAGCGATATCTTGCCAATCGAATAGCCGGCCAGGATCTTGTTTCCGACCGGGCGCCATATCGGAATGACCAATAATTCCGTGTGCGGGTATTTTCCATCTTTCNCTAATTTCATGTAACAATATTTTCAAAACAGATATTTGCGGTTCAGGAAACGGACGATTTCCAGCATTACATAGCTCTATCCCAATTGATGACGAGTTAACATCTGTAACATCCCCCCACGACCCAACGCCAGCATGCCATGCGCGCTCCACCTCTCCAACCAACTGTGTAGTCTTTCCATCTTGTTCTATAAAATAATGTGCAGAAACCTCGTGGGCTGGATCACATAACCGTTCCAAAGCTTCTTTAGCTGAATTCATCGCTGTATAATGAAGAACAATTAAATGTGGTTTTCTTACCCCACGACGAGGACCTCTATTCGGAGACAAATGCCTGTTTATTGAAAATTTAGTCAGTTTTGCACCGCTAATCTAAAGGGCCTTGGATCCCATTTACAAGCGAATCCATCTCCGTCAGGATCTAATAGTAAAATATCCCGTTCCGGTCCACCACGAGATAAAAACGCTTTTTGTGCTAAGTCTGAAGACATAAATCTATCACACCGCCACTGACTTGCGACATTATCGCCAATCGAGACTAAGCGAGTATAAAGTTGAACACCAATTGGATTATCTGTGCGAATAGCATATTCAACAACATTTGGACCTTTTAGCCCCCTTACAGGCAGTTTTTGTACATCAAATACAATATATTTTGCGCGATTTGCTGAAATGCGCTCAGCGTCACTCTCTATTGTTTGAGAATTTGCTACTACTTCAAAATCTTGCTCTTCAGAAATTCCAGAACTAGAAATTGCTGCGACCTCTGCAGTTCGCGTATCAGCATTTATGTTGGTCGACGTATTTGTTGACGCTGTTTGCATACTATTAAGCTGTGTTTCGGGACCTGAAGGCCCAAGCAATACATCATTTGGAACAGCCCGTTGGCATCCACCCAGTAAACATATCATTGATATTAAAACAAAATATTTCATTGAGTTACCTATAATTAAGATCTGTCCTAGATGCTGATAGAGCAATGATTATTCTAAACTGTAATAAATTTTATCGCCACCATTGATTTGGTTTCGAATTAAAGCTTAACGCACTTTCGAGAGCATAAGCGGTATTAAGCAAATCTCCTTCTTCCCAAGGCCGCCCAATAAGTTGTAGACCTAGGGGTAAGCCTTTAGAATCTAGTCCTGCTGGAATTGAAATACCTGGCAGGCCTGCGAGGTTAACTGTCACCGTAAAAACGTCATATAAATACATTTTTACAGGATCAGCATCTACCATTTCTCCCAGCCCAAAAGCTGCAGATGGAGTTGATGGAGTTAAAATGGCATCAATCCCATCAACAAAAACTTGTTCAAAATCTCTTTTTATTAAAGCACGTACCTGACGAGCTCTATTGTAATAAGCGTCATAAAAGCCAGCTGAAAGAACGTAAGTGCCAATCATGACCCTACGCTTCACCTCCGATCCAAACCCTTCGGCCCTAGTTTTTTCATACATCTCAGTAATACCATCACCGACATCTAATTTAGCCCTATGCCCAAACCGTACGCCATCATATCGTGCTAAGTTAGAAGAAGCTTCAGCTGGAGCGATAACATAATATGCCGGCAACGCATATTTAGTGTGTGGTAAGCTTATATCTTTTATTATAGCCCCCGCATCACGCAGCATTGAAGTGCCTTCTACCCAAAGAGCTTCAAGTTCATTTGGCATTCCTTCCACACGATATTCTTTTGGAATCCCAATAATCTTGCCTCTTATATCTCCAGTTAAAGCTGCTTCGAAATTTGGAACTGGCAGATTGACGGACGTACTATCTTTTGGATCAAATCCAGCCATTGCTTCCAACATTATTGATGCATCCCGCACATCTTTTGTAATAGGCCCGGCTTGATCTAGGGAGGAGGCAAAAGCTATAATGCCCCACCGGGAACATCTTCCATATGTTGGCTTTATCCCCGTAATGCCAGTAAATGCCGCAGGTTGGCGAATTGAACCGCCAGTATCAGTACCAGTTGCCGCCAAACAAGTTTCAGCTGCAACTGCAGCGGCCGATCCCCCCGAAGATCCCCCTGGGGTCAGATCTCGATCATCCACCTTCCATGGATTTATACTATTACCATAAATTGATGTTTCGTTTGATGAGCCCATTGCAAACTCATCCATATTCAATTTCCCAACCATAATTGCGCCCTCATTGAATAACTTAGACGACACTGTGGACTCGTATTCGGGCTTAAACCCATCAAGAATAGCACTAGCTGCTTGGGTAGTTACGCCGGCGGTACAAAATAAGTCTTTTATACCAATCGGCAAACCACACATGTCTGGTGCGTCACCCGATCTTAGCCGTATATCAGCAGCGATCGCTCTCTCTCTAGCGATTTCAGGTGTGTTGTGTACGAATGCATTGAGAGGTTTTGACTCTTCTATTGCGGCCAAAGATGCATCAGTAAGATCTACTGCAGTCATTTCCCCAGACCTCAGCGCATCTCGAGCCTCCGCTAATTTAAGCTTCATGAGTTCTGACATTATTCCACAACCATTGGTACGGCAAAAAAACCTTCACGTGCGTCTGGAGCATTATTCAAAATGGCTTTTTGCTGACTTCCATCATTGACAACATCCTCACGACGAAAGAGCCGTTGTGGAGTTACAGAGGTCATTGGTTGGATGCCGTCTACATCCACTTCATTTAACTGTTCAATGAATCCCAATATGTTAGTGAATTCTTGCGTCAAAGCCGGCAGATCTGCTTCGTTGACTTTGATCCGGGCAAGTTTGGCAACTCTTGCCGCCGTTTTAGTGTCAATCGACATCAATGATCCTTCATTTATGCATTCAATTTATAGCTTACTAACTTGGGTTTTGCATGTTGCCAAGTACTCTGGTTCCTCTACCAGTCCTTCGAACGTCTCCTCGAAAAGAACTCACTCATGAGCGTTGAGCACGCGACTTCCGAAATTCCACCAATAACCTCTGGTCGATGGTGGCTTTGAGAATGTAAAAATACTTTNGCCCCNTGTTCCACCCCACCNGATTTTGGGTCAGGTGCTCCATAAATAACCTTGGCAACTCGAGCGTGGGCCAACGCNCCCGCGCACATTGCGCAAGGCTCAAGNGTTACGTAAATTGTACAACCCANTAGACGATCGTTACNAATAATTTTTGCTGCTTTTCGTATTGCTAAAATTTCAGCATGCGCCGTNGGGTCTAAGTCGCGACGCGTACGATTGCNTGCAGATGCTACAACCTTTCCTCGCTTATCAACGATAACTGCGCCTACGGGCACCTCACCNGCAANAGAAGCTTTCTGTGCCTCTGCTATGGCTAAATTCATTTGACTTATAAAACGCATGCATCCTCGCTTGGCTTTATTACAAACAAGGTCTAAGCCGTCGTCATGGTAGATGAAACACAAAAAGGTGATCGAATTGCTAAAGTTTTGGCACGCGCGGGTGTTGCAAGTCGGCGGGATGCTGAGAAATTAATTTTTGAAGGACGTATTAAGGTTAATGGCCAAACGATTGAGGGTCCCGCTTTAAACGTGCAACCTGATGATAAAATTGAATTTGATGGATTGTCTTTAGACACACCCGAAAGAGCCCGTGTTTGGCTTTATCATAAGCCTCTTGGATTAGTCACAACAGCGCGCGATGAAAAGGGGCGCAAAACTGTATTCGATAGTCTACCCAAAACGCTACCAAGAGTGATCTCTGTAGGTCGGCTGGATATAAACTCAGAAGGTTTGCTTTTGCTTACCAATGATGGCGAATTAAAACGGACCCTCGAGCTTCCCAGTACGGGGTGGACCAGGAGATATAGGGTCCGAATAAAAGGTTACCCTCGCAAGGGCGCTTTTGAACCTTTAACGAGAGGTATCAGCCTGGATGGAGAACATTTTCAACCTATGACCATTCAAATTGATCAACAAACTGGAGCAAATTTTTGGCTTACCGTTGGTCTCAAAGAGGGCAAAAATCGCGAAATTCGGCGGGCAATGGAATTTTTAGGCTTCACCGTTAACCGCCTCATTCGAATATCATATGGACCCTTCCAATTACGCGATTTAAAAGCCGGAGAGGTAGACGAAGTCAAGCAACGCGTGCTGGCAGATCAAATGGGATGGTCAACTAGATCTAAAATCCGTCCGCGTAATAAAAAAGAACGGAACCATTAATCTAAATTTATGGTTGTCTCAAAACTTATACGATTAAATTTAAAATAAAGGCAGCACAAAAATGACTGAGCTTTTAACTATAGAAAATATAATAAATCTTCTAATGTTGTGTTTTTTGCAGGCAGTCCTTGGCTTTGATAATCTATTGTACATTTCGATTGAAAGCCAACGCGCTCCTTTAAAACATCAACAGCGCGTGAGGTTTTGGGGGATTATAATAGCTGTGGCGCTTCGAGTTTTCCTTTTGTTTGCAATGATTCAATTGATTGGGAGACTGCAAGAGCCTTTCCTGATACTCACCGGACCATTAGTTTCAGGCGCAGTAAATTTCGCGACATGTGTATTCCTTATTGGTGGCATCTTTATAATGTACACCGCAGTAAAAGAAATCAGCCACATGCTTTCAGTGCATAGTTTGGGTAAAGGCGTGGATGGCAAAAAAGAAAAGTCAGCTGTTCATGTGATTGCTTTAATCGTCTTTATGAACCTGATATTTAGTTTTGACTCTGTATTATCCGCACTCGCAATTACAGATATATTTCCAATTTTAGCCATTGCAATCATTTTGTCAGGCTTGGCCATGCTACTATTAGCAGATGGAGTTACAAAGTTTTTGGAAAAAAATCGAATGTATGAAGTTTTAGGTTTATTTATTCTACTTATAGTTGGAGTCATGTTAATAGGGGAGGCAGGAGTTGCCGCCAGTCATGCTATGCACGAAGAAAGTCTTGCAATAAAGATCTTTGGCTACTCGCTTGTCCCAATGTCAAAAACAACTTTTTACTTTGCTGTAGTAGTTTTATTTGCCGTTGAATTAATACAGTCTGGTTATAAGCGTAAGCTAAACGCAGAGCGAGCATTAAAAATAAAGGGAGCTGGCTCATAATTAGGCAGAATACATATTATTTATTTAAAAATTTTGTATCAGAAGGCTAGAAAATTTTAACAACAGCAGTGAAAAAATAAACTTAAAGATGCTAAATCAGTTTCGGAAATGCTATAGTAATTTTCTATTTTGATCTAGTTAGTGTAGTCGGCATAAATCTTAAAGAAATCGAGATGATTAAAGCAATTCCAATCCAAGCACCACTTTTGATCAAGCCCAAACAAAAACGTCAGGTAAGGTCTCAATTTGCCGCTTTATGCTATCGTTTGCTCGATGGAGAAGCTAATTTTCTGCTAATAACTTCGCGCCGTACTAAACGTTGGATCCTGCCAAAGGGTTGGCCAGAGAATAACATGACGCCCGCTGAAAGTGCTGCGAATGAGGCTTTCGAAGAAGCTGGAGTTACTGGCGACCATAATGAACGGCCATTAGGGATGTATATTTACGAAAAATCGTCTTTAAGCGGAGAGAGTTATCCATGCCTGGTTACCGTTTTTTCTTTGGAGGTGGAAAAAGTTTTACCTGATTATCCAGAAAAGGCAGAGCGGCAGCGAGAATGGTTTAATAGACTTGACACCCTAAAACGTGTGAAAGAACCAGAATTAAAGCTCCTGATTAAAACTTTTAACCCGACGTAATTTAACATAACTTTACAAATTTCTTAATACTTGAATTATACACAGATTTCATAATACAAAATTTAAAAATATCGTGGGAGTATGCGCGATGATACGCTTTTCGATGAGATGTAAAAACAACCATAACTTTGATAGTTGGTTTCAATCGTCAGAAGCCTACGAAAAACTTGCTTCGTCAGGCATGTTAAGTTGCGTTCATTGCGGAAATAATGAAATTTCAAAATGCTTAATGACACCAAAGATTAGTACAAAAAAAGAAAAAAAGAAAAAGCTTCTAACTACATCGAAGAGTGATATTGAAAAAGCATTAGCAAAGCTAAGATCTGAGGTTGAGAAGAACTCAGATTATGTAGGAATGAACTTTGCTACAGAAGCAAGGGCCATGCATGATGGTGAACAGCCTTCGAGGTCAATTTATGGAGAAGCCAAACCTGAGGAAGCAAAAGCTCTGATAGAGGATGGAGTGCCAGTTACTCCCCTTCCCTTTTTGCCAAAACGTCAAACTAATTAAACTTATCTAGTTTAGGTCATCGAAACACTTGCTCTTACTAGTCTAAAAGCCTACCAGACGTCGAAAGCTTTTGGGATTTATGGATAAAATGCCTTGTTTGGTCATGAAATTTGGCGGGACTTCTGTTGCCGACCTAGACCGGATCCAGCGCGCGGCGGAACGGATTAAACATGAAATAGCTCAAGGCTACCAAATAATTGTTATTGTCTCTGCTATGTCTGGGAAAACTAATGAGCTTGTTAAATGGGTTAAAGAAACCTCGGCACTCTACGATGATCTAGAATATGATGCAGTAGTATCTTCAGGTGAGAATGTAACAGCTGGTCTTATGGCCTTGACGCTCCACAAGATGAAAGTTTCAGCCCGAAGCTGGCAAGGGTGGCAAGTGCCAGTCAGAACCACGGATACTCATACCAATGCGCGCATAGAGGAAATACCACGAGAAAATTTGGACAGAGCTTTTTCTGAAGGAATGCAAGTTGCTGTAATATCTGGGTTCCAGGGAATTAGTTCAAAAGCAAGGATCACGACGCTTGGTAGAGGAGGATCTGATACAACTGCTGTTGCTTTTGCCGCTGCATTTAAAGCGGAACGATGTGATATTTTTACTGATGTGGATGGAGTATACACAACCGACCCACGTATTGCAGGATCCGCACGTAAACTTAACAAAATAGCTTTTGAAGAAATGCTTGAACTAGCATCACTTGGAGCAAAGGTATTGCAAACTCGGTCCGTAGAATTAGCCATGCGTTACAATGTAAGATTGCGAGTGCTTAGTTCATTTGAAGAAACATCAGATAGAGGAGGCACCTTAGTTTGTGCCGAGGAGGAAATTATGGAATCAAATGTAGTTGCAGGCGTAGCCTACAGCAGGGACGAGGCCAAAATGACCTTAATCTCCGTGGCAGACCGTCCTGGCATAGCAGCAGCCATTTTCGGCCCACTCTCTAAATCAGGGGTAAATGTCGATATGATAGTACAGAACATCAGTGAAGATGGTCGAACCGATATGACGTTTTCATGTCCTACTGACCAAGTTTTACGTGCTGAAAAATCTCTTCAGACAGCAAAGGATAGTGGAGCAATAAATTATCACAACCTAGTTGCAGACGAAACAGTTGCCAAGGTATCAGTCGTTGGGATTGGAATGCGTAGTCATGCTGGAGTAGCCGCCACAATGTTTGAAGCCCTGCACGGAGAGGGTATAAACATCAAAGTTATAACTACATCAGAAATTAAAATTTCAGTACTAATAGATCGAAAATATCTGGAATTAGCAGTGCAAACTCTTCATGATGCTTTTGAGTTAGAGAAGGCAGGCTAAGGAGCACGGTTTTACATGGTCCAAGCTTCAGAAAGTGAAAGCCGAAAGCTACTCGTAGCATTACGAGACGCGATGGCGGAAGATTCTGCCGGCCAAGCTCGTTTGGATAAAATTGTGCAGCTCACAGCCCATTCGATGGGTTCAGAAGTTTGTTCTATTTATTTATTCCGTGATAGTGAAACATTGGAGCTTTGTGCTACCCAAGGTCTTAATGCAGTTGCAGTTCACCAAACTAAATTACGCATCGGTGAAGGACTTGTCGGACGTGTAGCTAAATTCAATCAAACTATTAATACTGCGGACGCTCCCTCCTCTAAGGGGTTTCGGTTCATGCCTGAAACTGGAGAAGAAATTTACTCCTCTTTTCTTGGAGTACCTATTCAACGTCTAGGGGAATCCCTTGGCGTACTGGTTGTACAATCAAAAGCCACCCGTGAATTTTCAGCTGATGAAATATATGCACTTGAGGTTGTGGCTATGGTTTTAGCCGAAATGACCGAGTTGGGCGCTTTTGTAGACGATGGAGCAGCGCTATCCGCATTGCATCAAAGGCCTATAACATTTCAAGGGTTGAGTGCTCAGGAAGGCGTAGCTGAGGGCGCCGTCTACCTTCATGAACCACGCGTAGTGGTTACAAACCCAATTGCCGATGACCCTAAAATCGAACACCAGCGTCTTAACGAAGCGTTGGATCGTTTGCGCGTCTCAGTAGATCAAATGCTATCTGACGTACGTAGTGGTGACTCCGAACAATTGGAAGTCTTGGAAGCTTATAGAATGTTCGCCAACTCAAAAGGTTGGCGTCGACGAATGGAAGAGGACATTCAAAGAGGGCTGTCGGCAGAATCTGCCGTTGAGAAGGAACAATCGACTGCACGCAGTCGAATTAGCCAATCTAATGACGCTTACCTGCGGGAACGTCTACACGATATTGATGACCTCTCAAATCGTTTATTACGCCTTCTAACAGGTCAGGGCAGCGATACGGGCGTTGAAATTTCTCAAAACCCAATACTCGTAGCCCAAAACATTGGACCAGCTGAATTACTAGACTACGGCCGCAATCTTAAAGGTATTGTGCTCGAAGAAGGTTCTGTCGGCTCTCATGCCGCAATAGTGGCCCGTGCTTTAGCCATTCCTTTGGTGATTCATACCAAAGGCATTTCAACAGAAGCTCTTAACGGCGATATTATTATGGTCGACGGGGATCAAGGGACGGTACATCTTCGCCCAGATGAAGGTGTTCTCAAAGCTGTAAAAGATAAAATTGCAATGCAACGACAAGCAGCAGATCGTTACGTTAAGCTGCGCGACAAGCCCGCGAAAGCAAAATGTGGATCAGTCATCAAACTTTTAATGAATGCCGGCCTTATGGCCGATCTTCCTTCACTTAAAGGATCGGGAGCTGAAGGGGTGGGACTTTTTCGAACAGAGCTTCAGTTTTTAACACAAAGCCAAATGCCGAGACGAGCCGAATTGGTTGCACAATATACTCGTGTTATGGATGCCGCCAGCGGTCTTAAAGTCACTTTTCGAACACTAGATATTGGGTCCGACAAAGTTTTACCATACATGGCGCCTCAAGATGAACCAAATCCAGCAATGGGTTGGCGTGCTATTAGGGTAGGCCTCGATAAACCTGGGATATTGAGAATGCAGTTGCAGGCGTTATTACGCGCTACATCGGGAAGGGAACTATCTGTAATGTTTCCTTTCGTTGCGCAATTTGACGAATTTTGTGCTGCGAAGACTGAATTAGATCGAGCAATTATCAGAGAAACTAGGTTGGGCCATAAATTACCTTCAGATATACAAGTAGGTGCGATGCTTGAAACACCTTCCTTGGCTTTTGCTCCAGATCAGTTTTTCAAGGCGGTGGACTTTCTATCAATTGGTGGAAATGATTTGAAGCAGTTCTTTTTTGCGGCCGACCGAGAAAACGAACGCGTTCGCAAACGCTATGACACTTTGAATAGTAGTTTTCTAAACTTCTTAGAGCAAATTGTTCAGCGCGCACGCTCCTCAAACACAGCATTATCGTTTTGCGGTGAAGATGCTGGACGCCCTATTGAAGCAATCTGCTTTGCAGCTCTTGGCATTGAAACACTTTCAATGAGACCTGCTTCCATAGCTCCAGTGAAGCATTTAATACGTCGTGTAGATCTTAAAGTCTTAAAATCGGTTATTGATAAATCTCGCGATGATGGGCATGAATCAGTTAGAAACTCAGTTACGGGTTGGCTAAAAACAAATTCCTAATTGCCACGGACTTGTCCAGAAATTCCTTTCCATGCATCTGCAACAAGAGCAAGACCCAAAATGCGGCTTGGGTTTGTTGGAGGTGGCATTTTCACGTTTGGTAAACATTCAAAACCAAAGCGGCCATAATAAGGTGCATCACCAACTAACATAACACGCTGCCACCCCTGTAAGGTGGCCGAACTCAAACTTTCACTTATCAAGTAACTGCCAAGACCCTCGCCTTGTCTTGTTGGATGTACCGCAATCGGTCCCAATAAAAGAACTTTAGCATTATCAATTTTAACAGCCCAGTATCTAATTGCGCCAGCCAGAATTCCATCAAAGTCTCGAGCCACATAACATAGGTTATTTATTGCGCAGGCCCCTTCACGCAATCTGTAGGAAGATAAAGCCTCCCTTCCAGGCGCAAAGCATAAATCATAGAGAGCCTCAACTTCCCAAAAATCTTTCGCTGTTTCACGAGCTAAATGAAACACTGCCCAGCCCTTCTTTCTTTTTGCAACTGGCGTAGCACGCAGGTATCATGTTCGCAAATAATGAGGAAATGAATATGTTTTATCGTCCTAAAGATGGCCATGGTTTGCCGCACAACCCATTTAACGCCATCGTAACCCCTCGCCCTATTGGTTGGATCTCTACAGAAGATAAAGCTGGAAATCGTAACTTGGCACCCTATTCATTTTTTAATGCAGTTGCCTACGTACCGCCACAAGTTATGTTTTCATCAACAGGAGTAAAATCGGATCAAAATGGCACAAAAGACAGTGTCGCAAACATTCGAGAAACAGAGGAATTCTGCGTCAATATAGTTCAGTATGCGATGAAGGATCAAATGAATGCCTCGTCTCAAACCTTTAAAAAAGAAGACGATGAGTTTCTTAAGGCTGGCATTGAGGCATTACCTTGCGACACAATCAAGGGATTTCGAGTATGTGGCGCACCAGCGGGTTTGGAATGCAAAATGACGCAGATTATTAAATTACCTGGAGAGGCTAATTTCGTAGTATTTGGAGAAGTAACTGGAATCCATATGCGTGACGATTGCTTAGTGGATGGGATGTTCGATATTAGAAAATTTCGTCCACTGGCAAGACTTGGTTACAGGGACTATTCAGTTGTAGACAATATATTCTCACTTAATCGCCCCGACGATTAAATCGAGCTTAAGAATGAATTATACTTAATGCCCATCAGCTAGAATGCCGGTGCGAACTCCGTAATCTACTGCAATCTGATAATCAGGATCATCGTCGCTATCAACAATTAAGTGCCCCGCCTTATTTAATAAGTAATGGCAGTCTCTACTGAGGTGACGTAACTGAATTCTTTTACCTGCTGTCTCATATTTAGCAGCAACTGCCTCTATAGCCTGCAAAGCTGATTGATCAGCGACACGACTATCAACAAAATCAACAACCACCTTTTTGGGATCATCATGCGGGGAGAATAATTCGATAAAACCTTCACTAGAGCCAAAAAACAGTGGACCACGGATCTTATAAACTTTAGTACCATCTTTTTCGATCACTCGATTTGCATGAATACGCAGCGCATTTTGCCATGTATACGCAAGGGCCGAAACAATCACTCCAACGACGACTGCTATAGCAAGATCAGTCATCACAGTAACAACAGTAACTAGAATTATTACAAAGGCATCAGTAAATGGTACCTTTCGCATGATCTTAAAACTGTTCCAGGCAAAAGTGCCAATAACGACCATAAACATAACGCCAACTAAAGCAGCCAATGGAATTTGTTCAATTAGAGGAGAGGCAAGAACTATAAAGGCAAGTAAAAAAAGTGCAGCTACAATACCAGATATCCTTGTGCGCCCACCAGATTTTACATTAATCATGGATTGACCGATCATTGCACATCCACCCATACCACCAAAAAAACCAGTAACCATGTTAGCTATCCCTTGGGCAATACTCTCTTGACTTGCGCCACCCCGTTTATTGGTAATATCGCCAACTAAATTCATTGTTAGTAAGCTTTCAATTAAACCAATTGCGGCCAATATAATGGCATAAGGCAGAATAATTTGAAAAGTCTGTAAATTTACCGGAACTATTGGAATATGAAAACTGGGAAAGCCACCTTCAATACTTGCTAAATCACCAACTCGTGGTACGTCAATACCGAATGCAATTACGATAAATGCAACAATTGCAATACCTGCTAATGGTGCAGGAATAGTCTTAGTTATTTTGGGAACTCCCCAAACAATAATCATTGTAAGTAAGACCAGAAAAATCATTATTATCATTGGAACCCCAGCTAGCCATTCTCCACCTGACAAACCATGGCCTGTATTTGTCAAAGATCCCGGGACCTTAAACTGCGATAATTGAGCCATAAAAATTACAATTGCCAAGCCATTAACAAAACCCAACATGACGGGATGGGGAACCAACCGAATAAATTTACCCCATCGCATAGCTCCCACGATAATTTGGATCACACCCATTAACACTACTGTTGCAAAAAGGTATTCGATCCCATGCTGCGCCACCAAGGCAACCATCACTACAGCCAGAGCCCCCGTCGCCCCCGATATCATACCTGGTCGAGCACCAATTAATGCTGTAATCAAACCAACAATAAAAGCAGCATATAACCCAACCANGGGATGCACACCCGCAACAAAGGCAAATGCCACCGCTTCTGGGACCAAAGCCAAAGCAACGGTTAGCCCTGCCAAAATCTCAANNCGAATNCGCCCTATCGTAATNGGTTCNCCAGCACCNANAGTAAAATTGGAAAAANNGGGNCGGNCCGCCAAAGCAGCAAANAAAACTCGAGACATTATGGGANACCTTTTTTGNTCAAAATTGTTTTTTGTTAATGCCNATTAACACATTTCAANCAAAGGTCACGGTATTCTTTAAAAATATAACATTCTTTGGGTTACACCAGAAAGGCTCCGATGTAATGCTTACACCAACAACTAAAATTATAGGATGCCTACTATGCACAAAATAAAAATTGGAGTGATTGGTGGATCTGGTATTTACAATATAGATGGACTTGAAAATCAGAAACGACATAGAGTTGAAAGCCCATGGGGCATACCCTCAGATGAGATTTTAACTGGAACACTTAAAGGAATCGAAATCGCATTTTTGCCACGGCATGGACGCGGTCACACATTATCACCGAGCAGCATACCCTACCGTGCAAATATTGATGCAATGAAACGGCTTGGCGTCACTGACCTCATTAGTATTAGCGCCTGCGGTTCTTTTAGAGAGAATATGAAGCCAGGGCATTTTGTTATTGTCGATCAATTTATTGATCGCACGACAACCCGTGACAAAACATTCTTTGAAAATGGTTGCATAGCGCATGTCAGCGTTGCTCACCCAACTTGTCGGCGCCTGTCCCGAGCGTGTCACTCCGNAGCAACAGATCAAAATATTATCAATCACTATGGAGGTACCTATTTGGCAATGGAGGGGCCTCAATTCTCTACAAAAGCTGAAAGCCATCTATACCGAGACAATTGGGGNTGTGATATTATTGGTATGACAAACATGCCCGAAGCAAAATTAGCGCGTGAAGCCGAAATATGTTATGCATCGATTGCTATGATAACAGATTATGATAGCTGGCATCCGGATCACGGAGAGGTCGATGTAAACGAGATCCTCAAAATATTAACGGTGAATTCAGAAAAAGCCCGAGACCTCATATTACATTTGCCTGAGGTTTTAAAAATGGAACGCGCGAAATGTTCCCACGGTTGTGACACTGCGCTGGAATGCGCGATCATTACACCACCTGAGGCAAGAGACCCATCATTANTNGCAAAACTAGACGCTATTGCNGGGCGGGTACTCTAATCGGTTCATCATTCTTTTTGTATTTTACTCTAAGATTTAATCAATGCAGGGTGTCACANTAAGATAAGTTAAGCTAAAAAAACCCATCACCTTTATTTAAAAAAATTCTGCAAACTAGATAAAAAACTGTTAGGAAAATAATCATTGTGAAAAAAGTAGAAGACTATATTCGTACTATTCCTGACTTTCCAAGCACTGGAATTATCTTTCGAGATGTAACGACATTGCTATCTGACCCTCGCGGTTTGCGTCTGGCTATTGACCAGATGCTTCACCCCTATGCAGGTGTCCCAATAGATAAAATAGTGGGGCTTGAAGCTCGTGGTTTCATCCTAGGAGGTGCAATTGCTCATCAACTTGGAAAAGGATTTGTTCCAATTCGAAAACAAGGAAAACTNCCAGGAAAAACACTTTCACAGGCCTATTCCTTNGAATATGGGAAAGCTGTGATGGAAATACATAATGACGCTGTCGACGCAGGCGAAAAAGTTTTGGTAGTAGATGATCTTCTAGCAACTGGCGGAACCGTAGAAGCCAGTCTAAAACTTTTAGAACAATTAGGCGCTGATGTCATCGGATGCTCATTTATTATCGACCTACCAAGTTTAGGTGGACGAAAACTATTGGAAAAGATGGGTATACCTATCAATACAATATGTAGCTTTTCNGATAGCTAGCCCGTCAAGGTTTTTCCACGTCTATCATGCCGAATAGAAGCGTACAGAACATGAGTTCGCCATCGTCCTCCAATCTGGAGATAACTCTGTGCAACACCCTCATATTTGAACCCACAGCCCTCTAACAACCCACGTGACGGCTGGTTTTCAGGCAAACAAGCAGCCTCTATCCTACTAATATCAAAATTTTGAAATGCATGCTTAACAACCACACCAACAGCTTCACGCATAAAGCCCTGACGCGCATATGGTTGCCCAATCCAATAGCCTAATGTGCCCACCTGTGAAGGACCCCGTCGAATGTTGTCTAAGGTAACCGCGCCCACTAAATTTTTATCACTTTTATGAATTAAAAAAAGAGGATAACCACTTCCAGCCTTTACTGCTCGTTGAGCCCAATAAACTCGGTTAGTAAAGCTTTTACGGGTGAGATGTTCCGAAGACCAAACAGGATCCCAGGGAGTTAAAAAATCACGGCTAGATGTTCGTAGCTCCACCCAATTTCGGAAATCATTGTGACGCGGAGTTCGCAATATCAATCGATCTGTTTCAATTTTAAACTTCGCAGAACGACCAAACATCANGCAACCAAACGAGCCTGCAAATCATCAATGCTNGGGGCCGCCATTACTGGGCCATAAAGAGCCAATGCTGCAGGTGAACCACTTACCATTGCNGCTACAAAATTGCNGACAGAATGNACGTTGACTGCATCTATTTTCTCAATCGTTTCGTCTAGNGAAGGTATTCGATCCCAGACAGCTAGCATACGCGCCAGTCTTTCTGCGCGTNCNGATGGACTTTCAAGTCCCATTAAGAGACCAGCCTTCATTTGAGTNCGCGCTCGTGCTATTTCAACTTCTTTCATATTGTCTGCTGCGCGTTTAATTTCATCTACCGTAACATTAGCAAGCTCCAAAACTTTATCAGCCGAAGTCCCAGCATAAAGTGTNAGAGTGCCTGTNTCTGAATAAGAACCAACATTAGCAAANATTGAATANCANAGACCGCGCTTTTCTCTAACTTCCTGNAACAATCNCGATGACATCCCNCCACCGAAAGCTGTGGCAAACACTTGTGCTGTGTAAATATCNGGANTTGTATAATTTGGACTTTCAAACGCTAANGCAAAGTGNGCCTGNTCNAGNTCTTTTACATGGCGNACTTCNCCACCCGCAAATTCTCCNNCNAACAATTGCTTTTGTTTCCTTTTGACAAGTTTTCCAAAAATCTCNTCACATTGTCGTACAAGTGACTCATGGTNCNCTGAACCTGCTGCCGCCAAAATCATATTATCTGGACTGTAGTTTTCTTTAACAAACCTCGACAAGTCTTGCTTTTTAAAATTAGAAACCCGTTCGGCTGGACCCAGAATGGATCGGCCTAACGGTTGATCAGGGTATGAAACTTCCTGTAGCCAATCAAAAATTATATCATCTGGAGTATCCAAGGCCTGACCAATTTCAGATAAAATAACGCCTCTCTCAACTTCTATATCAGTAGGGTTAAATATAGGATTTAAAACAATATCAGAAATAACATCCAAAGCTAGATTAACATCATCACATAAAATTCGAGCATAATAAGCAGTCATTTCTCTACTAGTATAGGCATTAATATAGCCACCGACGTCCTCTATAGTCTCAGCAATTTGTAGTGAGCTACGCCGCTTAGTCCCTTTAAATGCCATATGCTCAAGAAAATGTGCTATCCCATTTTGTTCCACACGTTCATGCCGTCCACCAGCTTTAATCCATATTCCAATAGAGGCAGATTTAAGGCCAGGCATATCCTCAGTTACAATACGAAAGCCATTTTGCAGGCAATGAGTTTTCACAGTCAAAGCTTAATACGCTCCCAAATTAAAGATTTCATAAGCGGCAAGTCATCTGGCATATCAGTCAGACGCTCAGGGCGATCAAAGAGGTCAGCTAACCCAATTGGTAATTTAGGAAGTTTCCCCATTGACGCTTTTACGGCATCAGGAAATTTTGCTGGATGCGCGGTAGCTAACGTTATCATAGGAGTATGGCCTAAGTTTTCATTCGCAACTTTAACACCTACAGCTGAATGCGGGCATAGTACTTCACTATTACTGTCATATATCTGTTTAATTGTCATTCTTGTAGACTCTTCCGTTGCCCAACCACTATCGAAATCGTTTTGTAGTGATAACAGTGCCTTTTTATCGATGCCAAAGCCTCCTTTTTTCAGTTCACACATTAATTTAGTCACTGTTTCTCCATCACGGTCATATGCTTCGAACAATGCTCTTTCAAAATTTGATGAAACCTGAATATCCATTGATGGTGTAATGGTTGGTGTCACGGTACTAGTATCATATCTGCCGGTTGTAATTGCGCGATGTAGAATATTATTGTGGTTCGCAGCTATGATCAATCGATCTATGGGCAATCCCATGCGTTTTGCAATATAACCCGCAAAAATATCTCCAAAATTACCAGTCGGTACTGTAAATGAAACCTTTTGGCGGGAAGCGCCAAGGGCTACTGCTGCACTAAAATAATAAACCACCTGAGCTAATACTCGCGCCCAGTTGATAGAATTCACTCCAGCTAAGCGAACACCGTCCCTGAACTCAAAATCATTAAACATATCTTTCAACATTGCCTGGCAGGTATCAAAAGTACCCTCCATTGCAATAGCGTTTACATTAGTCTCTTTTGGTGTCGTCATTTGACGCCGCTGAACTTCTGACACTCTACCCTTGGGAAACAGGATAAACACATTCGCAGTGTCAAGACCTTTGAACGCTTCAATCGCAGCAGATCCAGTATCTCCTGAAGTTGCCCCAACAATTGTTACCTTTTCTCCTCTCCGTTTTAAGGCACGTTGAAACAACTGTCCAATAAGCTGCATTGCAAAATCTTTGAATGCTAAGGTGGGGCCATGAAATAGTTCAAGCAAATGGTGGTTAGGTCCTAATTGAACCAAAGGAGCACGCGAGCTGTGGCCAAATCCAGCATACGCTAAACTTATTGAGTCGATTAGCTCTGCTTCTGAAAAACTCTGACCTACGAAAGGTTTAATTACTCGTAAGGCAATTTCTTCATAAGACAGGCCTTCCATGGCAGTAATGTCAGCAGTAGCCATTTGGGGTATTGTTTCGGGTACGTACAAGCCACCGTCTCGAGCAAGCCCAGCCAACATTGCTTCTTCAAAAGATAATACTGGAGCATTTCCACGAGTCGAAATGTATTTCATTATTACGAGCCTTAAGTTTTAGTGTCGCGGGATCGGTAAACGAAATATCCGCTCATTCCAAGCCAGATAAGTGACAAGAGAAACCAAGTAATCGCATATTGGAGGTGATTATTAGGAATACCAGCTATATCAACAGGCAAAGGCATGATATTTTCTTGATCTAAATCACTAGATTTTAGGATGAGCAAAACAGGTTCAGTATCTAGATATTTAGCCATTGTAGGAACATCACGGGCAAACCAAATATTATTTTTTAAATCGTTTTCTGGTGTAAAACTATCAATTTCTTTTGGCCAGTGCAGGTTACCAATAACCATACCATCAATTTTTGGGACAATGGGCATCGTATCGCTGACAGAAATAAAGCCTCGGTCAATCAAAACCCTACGTCCATCTTGCAGTTCAAATGCTGTTATCAGTCGATAGCCTGCGCCATATATTTTTTGTGATACCAAGACCTTCAAAGTTCTGCCTAAAAATCGTCCGTATGCTTTAACCGGCAAGAAGCCGTGAGATTGTTTTGATGGGCCCTGAGGAATTTCCACAACGGGTGATGAGATTTTAATTTCAATTTTAGAAAGTAAGTTATTTTTCCAAGCCATTCGTTTTATTTGCCAAACAGTTAATGACAACAAAACAGCCACACCTAAAATCCCGACCAGGATCATACCCCATTTACGCATTAAAAACCTCAAACTTAAAAAGTGAAGCTGACTGCCATCCTCTAAAAGCTTTGATTAGGCACAAAAAACTAATTAGACGCCTTCTAGCCAGCCCAGAGATATACTGCTGCAAATAAGAACAACCAAACTACATCCACAAAATGCCAATACCAGGCTGCTGCTTCAAAACCTACGTGGTTTTTACGTGTAAAATGACCTTTAGTTACCCTAATTAGGCAAACAAACAGAAAAATGGTGCCAATTAACACATGCATACCATGGAAGCCTGTGGCCATAAAAAAATTGGCGAATGTTACGGAGCCCGAGAAAGTCCATCCATCAATAGTTAGCAACTCATTGTATTCGTACACTTGAAAACCAGTAAAAATGGCTCCTAAGACGATCGCAAGGATTAAACCTGTTCTCAAGTCGCTACGATTGTCTTCATGCGCAAGAGCGTGGTGCGCCCAAGTGGCTGCGCACCCGGACATCAATAACAGTAACGTGTTAATAAGTGGCAACTCCCACGGATTAATATGATGGTACTCCGGCTTTAGATACTCTGTTCCAAAATACTCATACATTGGATATAACTGGTGTTTGAAAAAACTCCAAAACCAAGCTGAAAAAAACATTATTTCTGACATTATAAATAAAATGAAGCCATAACGCAGACCAATTTGAACGACTGGAGTATGATCGCCATCGTGACTTTCCTCAACTACCTCACTCCACCAAGCATACATTACGTAAAGAACGCCAACAAAACCTGCTAAGAAAATATAAGGTCCACTTCCGTGCATCCACTGTATAGCACCAGTAAGCATTACAAGGCCCGCTAAAGCACCCAACAATGGATTAACTGATGGAGGTAGAATGTGGTAATCGTGGTTTTTCTCGTGTGCCATGACTAGTGTCTCTTAATGTTTCAGTTGCGTTTAGTAGATTTTGAAAGCTGTAGTAAAGCCTGCTGTTCTGGAAGATCAATTTCATAAAAAGTGTATGATAGCGTAATAGTGTGGATATACTTACCCTCCATATCATCCACAATTTCTGGATCAACATAAAAGGAGACAGGCATTTGCATTCGCTCACCTGGCATCAAGATTTGTTCTTCAAAACAAAAACAGTCAATTTTTGTAAAAAAACCACCCGCTTGATAAGGGGTAACATTGTAGCTTGCAGATCCTGCAATGGGACGATCAGTCGGATTATAAGCCTCATAGAAAGCCAAACCTGTTTCACCAATGTTTAATTCCATTGTTCTCGCCACAGGTACAAAATTCCATTTCATATTGCTGTCGACTGAGGCATCGAAACGTATTTTAATAGTCTCGTCCAGTACAATGTCACTGCCTACATCTGCGGTATTAGTTACACCACCAAATCCTGTCACGCGACAAAACCAGTCGTAGAAGGGCACACTTGCCCAAGCCAATCCAGCCATGAGCACAACCAGGGCTAACGTCTGAGACAGTGTCTTGTAAGTTGGCCTCATTTTGAAACGTTTTCTATAGCTGATGAGCGTGGTGCATGATCATAACCTTCTACGGGGCCAGAATTTGTGAGCTTCACAAGACTCAAAGCCATAACTAACCCAATAAAAAACAGCAAACATGCAGCAACGCCAATATTTTGACTACGCCGCCGTCTATGCATTTCACTTTCTACCTTAATATTCATTACCACCCTCCAATACCGTAAGGTAGAAGTAATGCTTCACCTAAAATTGCAAGAAAATGTAAGAAAAGATACACCAGTGACATCTTAAAAAAACTACGTTCAAATTTAAAATTATCTTTTTGTGCTTCAATCTCATTACGTAACAAAATCAGGAAAGCATTTCTAAGCATGAGCGAATTTAAAATAAGTGCAATAACCAGATAGGTCGGTCCTCCCACTGCAGAAAAAGCGAGTCCTACTGCAAGCAACGATTGAAAGGCCGCGTAAGCCATAATGTGGCGCCTGGTGCTTCGACGACCATGTGTGACGGTCAGCATAGGCACTTTTGCGTCTTCATAATCAGAATGCATAAAAAGAGCTAACGCCCAAAAATGAGCCGGGGTCCACATGAATATCAACGCAAACATGAGTATAGACTCAATTGATATCGATCCTGTAGCCGCAACCCAACCTATCAAGGGAGGAAATGCCCCAGCCGCGCCACCAATTACAATATTTTGTGGGGTAGTTCGCTTCAGCCAAATCGTATAAACAACCACATAGAAAAAAATTGTGAACGCTAACCAACCGGCTGCATGCCAGTTCGACGCCAGCCCCAACATTAAAACAGACAGACCTGAAAGAGCCACTCCGATACCCAAGGCAGCGTCGCGACTTGTTCGTCCCGATGGGATTGGCCGCATTTTTGTCCGAAACATTATCGCATCAATATCTGAATCCCACCACATGTTTAATGAACCAGAAGCCCCCGCCCCCAACGCCACAAACAAAACCACACAAAAGATCTCAATAGGGTGCATCGAAATCGGAGCGGCCATCAGGCCAACAAATGCCGTGAACACAACCAGAGACATCACACGCGGCTTGAGCAGTGCAATATAGTCACTAAAAACCGGATCGTAACCCGTATTATGATCGTTCAAGTACGTCAAATGTCCTACTTTCGATTTGAGCCTATTTTTTTGCCATCATAATGTTCTGTGGACTTCCCGCATATTCCTCAATGGCGCCTTTTAGCCAATCGTCATATTGAGCCTGGCTAACAACTTTTACCGTGATTGGCATGTAAGCATGTGACTGACCACACAACTCCGAGCATTGTCCAAAGTATATTCCTTCTTTTTCTGCGGCAAACCAAAGTTGGGCCAGCCGTCCCGGGACGGCATCCTGTTTTACTCCAAAAGCTGGTATAGTCCATGCGTGTATCACATCAGCACCAGTGAGCTGCATTACTATGGTGGCTCCTACAGGTATAACAACTGCTGCATCAGTTGCTAACAAATACTCATCTGGCGCATAGCCATATTCGGCCAGTTCGTCTTTTTGGAGTAACACGCTTTCAAATCCAAAATCGTGGTCCACATATTCATATCCCCAATACCACTGATAACCCGTCACTTTTATTGTGATATCAGCCTCAGGAATTTCCTGCTGTTTGAACAAGATTGGCAGAGAAAAAACCCCAATAAATAAAAGTATAATAACTGGAATAACAGTCCACATCACCTCAACTACAGAATTGTGAGTAAATGTTCCTGGCTGCTTATTTCGACTGATATGAAACTTGTAAGAAGCATAAGCTATTAACAAAGTGACAAATACTGAAATCGCAGTAATGATTATCAACAAAAAATTATCAAGCCACACCACGTCGCGCATGAGTTCAGTCGCAGGAAATTGAAATCCNATCCCTTTCGGTTCAGGCTTCCCAATNGTTTCCAGACCTTGAAAGTTTTCTTGTGCCATNGCNCCAGCNCTNATAGNGATAATTAGTAAACTAAAAACGGACGTNAGAANTCGCATTTTANTACCTATTTCTTGAGCGCCTGTGCGCAAATCGTCAAATATATTTTCGACGCATNATTGAAATTTAANCTGCATCAATCATATGATGCAACTAACGGCAATTGTCTAACCCGCGTCAAAGGGACGCCNAAGCTAAAATTAACGCAAAAAAATATGTNTTTGCCAAAATATTATTAGGAATTTCATGTCNGACTCTCANTTTCTACCCTTTGATACCCACATTGACCGCAATTCGGCTCTGCAAATTTTAAAAGACTCACTTATTGGAGCTGATGATGGCGAGTTATTTTTTGAACGCAAACGGTCAGAAGTAATTTCTTTTGATGATGGGCGCTTAAGAACGTCAAGTTTTGATGCATCTGAAGGCTTTGGCCTCAGAGCCATTAATGGTGAGATGGTTGGTTATGCTCACTCAACGGAAATATCAGAAGAAGCGATACGCCGAGCGAAGGGTACGGTCCGTCTCGCCATTCAAGAGCCAGTTGGGTCATTTGCAGTTGCACCATTAGGCACTAATAAAAAATTGTACAGTGGCCACAATCCTTTACAGGACGCTCCATTTCCGGCCAAAATAGACATCTTACGGGAAATGGATGCCTACGCTCGAAGCTTAGATCCCCGTGTTGTGCAGGCTTCTGCCACAATTGCAGCTTCCCACCAAGAAATAGTCATTTTAAGGGTTGATGGTCCCGATGCAACAGACAGCAGACCAATGGTGAGGATGAATGTTTCAGTAATCGTGGAACAAAGTGGCCAGCGCCAATCAGGTGGAGTTGGAGGTGGCGGACGCTTCGGAATGTTGAGCATGTTGGAACCAAGCCACTGGCAACCATTGATACGTGAGGCTTTGCGCATTGCAGTCCTAAATCTATCAGCAATACCCGCCCCAGCCGGGGTAATGGATGTAGCGCTTGGGGCAGGTTGGCCAGGAATTTTACTTCATGAGGCCGTTGGTCATGGGCTGGAAGGTGACTTCAATAGGAAAGGAACTTCAGCATTTGCCGGTTTGATGGGAGAACGCATCGCGGCGGCTGGGGTAACAGTTTTGGATGATGGTACAATTCCCGATCGCCGAGGTTCTATCTCAATCGACGATGAAGGCACCGCTAGCGCGAAAAATACATTGATAGAAGATGGAATTTTAGTGGGCTTCATGCACGACCGGCAAAATGCAAGGCTAATGGGAGTGCCACCAACAGGTAACGGACGAAGACAGAGCTATGCCCATGCCCCGATGCCGCGTATGACTAATACGTACATGCTGGGAGGCTCCGTATCATCAGGTGATATGGTCGCTGACATCAAAAAAGGCATCTACGCAGTAGGCTTTGGTGGCGGACAGGTAGACATAACAAATGGCAAGTTCGTTTTTTCCTGCACAGAGGCATACTTGGTAGAAAATGGTAAAATAGGTGCACCAGTTAAAGGAGCGACCTTGATAGGTGATGGCGCCACTGCCTTACGCCAAATTCGAGCAATTGGAGATGACATGCGGCTTGATGATGGGATCGGGAACTGCGGCAAAAATGGCCAGTGGGTGCCAGTTGGAGTTGGACAACCATCGCTTCTGATCGGCGGACTAACAGTTGGAGGCTCAGCTACTGACGTCTAAAAAAGATGCGTTTTATTGAAAAATACAACAGCCAGGAAATGACGAAGTCCAACAACCAATTTAGTTCAATCCAAAAAAAATTACCAACCCACCATTGACAAACCGTCTTCTCACATTCTTTTTAGCCAAGAATTTTTTTTAACTGATTGGTCTTTCTATGGCTGTTGTTGTGGTTGAGTCTCCTGCTAAAGCTAAGACAATAAACAAATATCTGGGGCCAGGCTTTATAGTTTTAGCGTCATACGGACATGTGCGTGACTTGCCTCCAAAGGACGGCTCAGTAGACCCTGAAAATGAATTTGATATGCTTTGGGAGGTCGGATCGGCGAGCAAGAAGCACGTCAAAGCAATTGCCGATGCCCTAAAAAATGACAATGAATTGATCCTAGCGACTGACCCTGACCGTGAGGGTGAGGCTATCAGTTGGCACCTTCAGGAAACATTAACCAAACGTCGGGCAATCAAGAAAGATACTCTTGTGAGCCGAGTAGTTTTCAATGCGATCACTAAAACAGCCGTGACTGAAGCCATGGCATCGCCTCGTCAGGTCGATATGGAATTAGTGGAAGCCTACTTGGCTCGCCGTGCGTTAGATTACTTAGTTGGATTTAAGCTATCTCCAGTACTTTGGCGACGGTTGCCAGGTGCTAAATCCGCAGGTCGTGTGCAATCAGTAACTCTGCGACTGATTGTTGAGCGCGAGATGGAGATTGAAATTTTTAATCCACAGGAATATTGGAGCGTGGCGGCGTCTTTGGGTACTCCTCGAGGACAGACCTTTGACGCAAGATTAACTACTCTGGGTGGCAAGCGTCTTGATAAATTTGATATTAAGAATGCGACAGAAGCGGAAATCGCAGTTCAGGCAGTAACCAGCCGTGAACTAAAAGTCACAAAGGTGGAAGCAAAACCCGCAAGTAGAAATCCATCAGCACCATTTATGACTTCAACTCTCCAACAAGAGGCGAGCCGTAAATTTGCAATGGGAGCTAGGCAGACGATGTCAACTGCGCAACGACTCTATGAAGCAGGATTGATTACATATATGCGAACCGATGGCATTGATATGGCACCAGAAGCTGTTCATGCAGCGCGCGATGCAATTAAGGATCGTTATGGCAAGGACTATGTACCAGCCTCACCAAGAATGTATAAAAATAAAGCAAAGAACGCACAAGAAGCACATGAGTGTATACGCCCTACTGAACTAGCTCAAGCGCCAGATAGTCTTACTATCTCTGACATTGACCAAAGAAAACTATACGACTTGATTTGGAAACGTACAGTAGCAAGCCAAATGGAAGCTGCGAGAATGGAACGAACAATTGTTGACATAGAGGGTACAGATGGACAAGTTGGGCTTCGGGCAAATGGCCAGGTTATTTTGTTTGATGGTTTCATGCGAGTGTATGAAGAGGGACGCGATGATACAGTCATTAATGATGAGGATAAGCGCCTTCCCCAAATTTTGGTAAATGATATTCTGTCAAAAGAAACAGTTACAAACCAGCAACATTTTACTCAACCACCTCCGCGTTACACTGAGGCAAGCCTGGTAAAGCGGATGGAAGAATTAGGTATTGGGCGGCCCTCAACCTACGCTTCTGTTGTGACAACAATTCAAGATCGCGATTATGTTCGTAAAGAGAAAAATAGACTTATTCCTGAAGATAAAGGCCGCTTGGTAACTGTATTTTTGACCAATTTTTTTCAACGCTACGTGGAGTACGAATTTACAGCTAACCTTGAGACACAACTTGATGATGTATCGGCTGGTGAAAGACAATACCGTAATGTACTGAGCCGATTTTGGAAGGATTTTAAAATTTCGATAGATGAGGCTATGGATCAATCTATTACGGAAGTCCTTGAAAAAATTAATGACGTATTAGAGCCACACCTCTTTCCAACCGAAGAGGCTGGCATTGATCCGCGCAGCTGTAAAAACTGTGATGATGGTCGATTATCAATGCGAACAGCACGCTCTGGTGGTGCATTTATTGGGTGCTCTAACTATCCAGAATGCCGATTTACTCGTCCCTTTGGTCCACCAGGGACAGAGAGCAGCGCAATTGGACCAGACGGCAAACTTTTGGGACACGATGGAGAAGATCAAATCAGCCTACGTGATGGGCGCTATGGCCCTTATGTCCAACGTGGTAATTTAACAGAGGAGAACCCAAAACCACAGCGCATGTCTATTCCCAAAACTTGGTCTATAGATGAGCTAACCTTCGAAAAAGCTGTCCAGTTGTTATCTCTGCCGCGTGAGATTGGTCCTCATCCAGAAGATGGAGTAATTATCGAATCTTCGATTGGCCGGTTTGGACCATATGTTAAACATGGAAGCCTATATGCAAACATTGGTGATATCGATGAAGTTTGGTCAATTGGTATGAACCGCGCTGTTGAAGAGCTTGCGAAGAAAGCAGCACGTGGCGGACGTGGAGCGACGGCAAAACCATTGGCTGAATTGGGTGAACATCCTACTGATGGTGGACCCATAAACGTAATGAATGGACGTTATGGTCCTTACGTCAAATGGGGTAAAATTAACGCAACAATTCCAAAGGATATGGCGCCTGAGGCAGTTACGATGGAAATTGCAGTAGCGCTAATTTCAGAAAAAAGTCCAAAGAAAAAAGCTGTACGGAAAAAGAAAAATGACAGCAAAAAAAAATCATCAACTAAGAAAAGAAAAAAATAATTCTAAATATTCAACTTTAGATTTTTTTACCGAACTCTTTATGTTTGTGGCGGTGCACCAAGGCCCCTCAAAATTTTTTGCGCAAGGAGTTGAATTGGTAACATCGTATCAGCCAAGATTTGGACTCGGTCAAAACGATCAGAATCTAAATCTATAGCATTTCGTAATGCCCCACCAAAAGCCATGCGGAGTTCGGTTCCAATATTAAACTTACAAATAGAGCTGTTTTGTGAAAGTAATACCCGCTGCGCAACGGGAACCCCAGACCCACCGTGAATGACGAGAGGGACGGTTGTATTAGCCTGAATTTCCATAATACGGCCTTCATCAAGTCCACCTTCTTTATCTTTTTGCAGGTGAACGTTCCCAACACTAATGGCCATGGCATCCACTCCACTCTCTTGTGCAAATATGGCTGCTTCCGCTGGATCTGTTCCATTAGATTTGTCACCATTGGCGTAACCCACAAATCCAATTTCACCTTCACATGATGCATCTGCGGCGTGGGCCATTTCAACAACAGCTGCAGTTTCATCGATATTATGCTGCAATGCTTTTCGTGAGCCATCAAACATTAGTGACGTGAATCCACTATCAAGGGCTATTTTACAGTCCTCAAAAGTGTATCCATGATCCAAGTGAGCGACAACCGGAACTGATGCCTCCTCAGCTAAATGTCGAAACATTCTACCAAGAACAGGCAATGGTGTGTGTGCACGACACGACGGGCCTGCTTGCAGAATTACTGGACAATTTTCAGCCTCCGCNGCAGCCACATAGGCTCTCATATCTTCCCACCCTAATGTAACCAAACCACCCACNGCATAGCCNTGCTTTAGAGCGGGTTGTAAAACCTGCGCTAAATTTACAAGTGTCATTTAAATTTCGCGATCATATCTTTAATACCAGGNATGGTTTCGATCTGATATGCATGTGTNGGCTGAAAATATTGTACAAGAGANCGCTGCGTAAGGCCCCCCAGAATAGTAAAATAATACATTTCATATCCNGGCAAAACGCANCAGGGNTGATAGCCACTGTCTAANCAGATCGTTGAGCCATCCATAATGTGATACGCTTCTCCCGGTTTGTTATCTTCACGCTGCAACATTTGTAGGCCAGAACCCCAATTAGGTTTGAAGCGGAAGTTATAGGTCTCATCATGTCTACTTTCATCTGGAATCCTATCNGTATCATGTTTGTGACTAGGAAATCCTGACCAACCACCACTTCCTACAGTAAATAATTCACTTACTAACAAACGCCCAACCATACCGTGCTGCTTTTGCCCCAGNATATGTTTTATTTTTCGATGCGTTTTAGTTTCGTCAGAGCCATATTGTACTAAATCTATTTGATCCTTTCGAACGGCAAAGGGTTCTAGAACCTCATCATATTTCGCACCCGCTATGAATACTTCTGCAGCCTCCGATTTGCAGGCCATTAAGGCCTTAGAACCTGACGGAACATAAACCCCCTCGGGATCACCATCCCAAACATCCTCTATTCGATTTCCTAAATTAGCAACTTTAAAACCTTCAATCTCAACATCTACTATCCCTGTTGCGGGTACAATGCAGGTCTCATACCGAGGCACTTTATATTCAAATGCTTGGCCNTGNGTAAGCTTAACAATATTAAAGTAATTTAATGGAACTGTTTTGTCATCAACGTCNACGATTGGATTATTTAAATTATCAAACGGTGCAATATGCATAGATCAAGCCTTCACATCAGAGGGACCCCGGTGTTGGGTCAAAAAAATATCNAAATCATGATTGTAGGGCATTGCAGGAGCACATCCCGGCTTACCCACCACAATCGCCGCACAAGCCGAGCCTCTTAGCACACTATCATGCAGGGACACATTATTTGCCAAACCAGCCAGNAATCCNGCCATAAAACTATCACCAGCACCAGTGGGCTTAAGAGCTTTCACCGTATATATTCCTGTTGAAATTTCATCTCCGTCAGCAAATGTGATCGCTCCATGTTCACCCATCTTGTAAATTACGATTTGTGCCGTGCTCTGTGATAGAGCGCGAGCTTTATCTAAGCCTTTATTTATTCCTCCCGCCATGAAACCAAATTCCTCGTCATTTCCAACGATGACATCCGATAAANCNCCAGCTCTTGATAGAACCTCTTCCGCTATCTGTGGTGAAGGCCAGCTGTAAGGGCGATAATCAATATCAAAAATTATTGGCAAACCNGCAGTTCGGGCCAAATCGAAAGCATGAAACGTAGCGGATCGGCTTGGTTCTGAAGCAAATACAGTTCCTGCAGTTACCAATGCACCAAAATCATTATAATTAACCTGTTCAGCATCTTCCTTAGTAAATTGAAAGTCAGCNGCNCCATTCCGATATATCACNGTTTGGTGATCCTCTACTCGGCTCTCATAAACAGCTAAGGAGTTTCGATACTCACCACCCACTGCTCTGACGAAACTACAATTTACTCCGTAAGACTCCAGTTGATTCAAACAGTATTTGCCAATACTGTCATCACTTACAGAAGTCACCAGAGAGGCCTGACCGCCAAGCTTTATTATCCCTACAGCAATATTGGCAGAGGAACCTCCCAGACCAACCTTTAATGTCTCAGCGTCCTCTGTTCTAGTTCCAGGTGGATCAGGAAAAATATCCATGCCAGCACGGCCAAGTACCACAAAATTATTTTTTGAGATTCCATCTAAAACTTTCTGCANAGATTATACCCCTCGCCTTTGTTTCNTGCGACCACTTTCCCAATCATTATGCGCAGCTATCACTCTCTCATTACCGCTTACCGCTGGCGTNCCCACTTCCCACCATGTNTGGCCTTCTGTCGTCCATCCCTCATGAGGGTCTACATCCATGACTATTACACTGGTTTTATCAGCTACTTTTGCACGTTTGAAGGCCGCTGCAAGCTCNATTGGANTAGAAACTTTTTCTGCATTTGCTCCCATCGAGGTAGCATGCTCCNCGAAATTNACCAAAAAAGGGTCCGAAACTGTTGGGCAGTCAGAAATCAAATTATTAAAACTTTCGTTGCCGGTATTTGACTGCAACTTATTAATTACCGCAAATCCACCATTATCCAATACTATTACAATCATTTTTTTGGCGGTCAGAACTGAGGAATAAATATCAGAGTTCATAAGCAAGTAACTACCGTCACCGGCAAACACGATTGTATCTTGGTCGGGCTCAACTTCACTTTGAGCAATTCGCGCACCCCAGCCCCCTGCTATTTCATAACCCATGCAACTGAAGCCAAATTCAACGTCAACGGTGCCAATATCCAGTGTCCGCCAATTTGCAGCAATTTCTGCTGGTAGTCCTCCCGCGGCTGCAACTATTCTATCACGAGGGTCACAAATCGCATTGATAACACCAATAGCTTGGGCATAAGAATTTGGCCTATTCCCTACTTTAACATTCTGAACTACGTATTCATCCCATTTGCTTCTCTGCACCTGCGCGTCTCTTGTCCAATCTGATGGGGCCTGGTAGCCATCAATTTTATTTTGCATTGCTTGCAATCCAAGCTTTGCATCGCCCACAAGGCTCAAAGCCATGTGCTTACCAGCATCATGGCGCGCAGTATTTAATGAAATAAGTTGGGCATCTTTTGCAAAAGCCGTCCAGGAACCTGTAGTAAAATCTTGAAGACGACTGCCTACAGACAATATGACATCCGCACGTGCTGCCACCCAATTTCCACTGTCAGANCCTGTAACTCCAACTGGACCCAAATTGAGTTTATGATTTTCCATAAAATTTGCACGGCCTGCAATTGTTTGTATTACTGGAATATTTGTCATTTCAGCAAAATTTGTTAGCTCTTTTACAGCTTTTGAATANTGNACGCCTCCACCTGCGATAATAACTGGGCGNTTAGCAGCNCTCAATGCTGCAANTGCATCATTTATTTCGCGAATATCCGGTATTTGACGGCGAACCCTGTGAACCTTTTGTTTAAAAAATGAAACTGGGTAATCANAGGTCCACCCNTGAGCGTCNTGNGGAAGNGCTATNAATGCTGGTCCACAGTCAGCTGGNTCAANCAGCGTAGCCAAGGCAGACGGAAGCGANTGAAGGACTTGGGCNGGATGAGTAATTCGATCCCAGTAACGNCTNACNGCTTGGAATGCATCNTTTAAACCNAAAGNTGGGTTTCCAAAATGTTCCAATTGTTGCAGTACCGGATCTGGAAGNCGGGTCAAAAACGTATCNCCGCAGAGCATNAACATAGGCAAACGGTTTGCGTGGCAAAGAGCGGCCGCAGTCAATAAGTTAGCCGTACCNGGTCCAGCGGAGGCTGTGCAGAACATAAAACGCTGACGCAAATAGTATTTGGCATAAGCTGCCGCCGCAAAACCCATTCCTTGCTCATTTTGACCTCGGTATAGAGGAAGTGCATCCCTATGATCGAAGAGGGCTTCNCCTAAACATGGTACATTGCCGTGACCAAAGATACCAAATCCTCCACCACAAACACGAGTTTTTACCCCATCAATTTGAATATACTGAGCAGCCAAGAACCGGATAATGGCTTGGGCGGTGGTGAGCCGGATTGTTGTGTCTGATGGATCCACAATTAAACTCCTAATTAAAATATTAAGCGTGCANCTAATAAAGATCTTTAGCATTATCTAAAGATACTATCATTATAACTACTTTAATTTATAAACTTGATAATTTCGAGCNATAAAAACAAAAATTCACTCTACTGAGCGATACCAATCGATCAGTAGAGTTCGATCTTTCTTGGGAATATTAGTAATGTTACCAGGTGGCATAGCATGACTNATGCCAGCTTGCACNTANATCAAATATGCGTTTTTGGCGACGTCAGCTGGAGTTTCNAGAAGAATGCCGTTTGGGGCCCATCGCAGACCTTGCCATGCAGGTTCACGAGCGTGACACATAGCACACCTTCCCTGAACAATTTCATGTGCTTTCTCGAACCCATCGGCCTTTGCAAAACGTTCCTGATAGAGCGTCAATGGCGACAGGTTTGAAGTATCTAAATCATCGTCAAACTCACGGATGGAGGACAACCAAGCTATCAAAACAAACAAAATAAATGTTACACCCCAAGTCCAATTTGGTTTACCATTTCGGGCATGAAGAGAATTAAANTAATGTCTAATTGAAACACCCATTAAAAAGACAAGACAAGCAATAATCCAAGCATAGGGTGTACCGAATGAAAGNGGATANTGNTTTGAAAGCATTAAGAATATAACNGGCAAAGTAAGGTAATTATTATGCGTAGATCGAAGTTTNGCNATTTTGCCNTATTTCGCATCTGGAACGCGGCCCGCTTTTAGGTCAGCCACAACAATTCTCTGATTAGGCATNATAATCATAGCTACATTTGCAGTCATTATCGTCGCTGTAAATGCGCCTAGATGCAGCAAGGCAGCTCTGCCAGTGAAAANTTNGTTGTAACCCCATGACATTACAGCAAGCACTACAAAGAGTAGAAGCATCAGAGTAGTTGGGCGTTCGCCGAGCCTTGACTTACACAAGTAATCGTAAACGACCCAGCCTACGAGCAATGATCCACCAGAAATTGCGATCGCCTGCCAAGTGGATAAATCCATCTTTTCCGGATCGATTAGATATAATTCAGATCCAGCCCAATACATCACCATTAGTAATGCAACGCCCGATAGCCATGTAGTGTAGCTNTCCCACTTAAACCAGGTGAGGTGTTCTGGCATCGCATCAGGTGCTACAAGATACTTCTGCACATGATAAAATCCGCCACCATGCACCTGCCATTCCTCACCATCCGCCGGCCCTTCAACATTACGATTGAGGCCTAAATCAAGAGCAATAAAGTAAAAAGANGATCCAATCCAAGCCATGGCAGTAATTACATGTAACCATCGAACACCAAAGCCAACCCACTCCCATAAAATTGCTAAATCGTACATTTTATAACCCTTAACTGCCCCGATANGTAGAATAACCATGCGCCGATAGTAGAAGGGGCACATGATAATGGTTATCTCCCGACATGGCAAAGCGGATAGGTATTAAATCTAAAAATATTGGTTCTGTTGTAACCTGTTCAGTTTGACGCAAATAATCGCCCGCATGAAAAATTAATTCATAATTTCCAATTTCAAAAGAGTCTTTCGGTAAGATTGGACTATCAGTGCGCCCATCAGTATTGGTGACAGACTCATTAATCTTGTTAATAGTNGANTTTATGTGCACAAAGAGTTCAATTTTAATGCCAGCTGCAGGACAGCCGCGGGCCGTATCCAAAACGTGAGTGGTCAAAAATCCGGTCATGANCAATTCCTTTTTTACTTTCCTTATGTTTGCGCAAAAAATAAAGAAAGAGAAAGCCTAAGTTAGAGAAAAATTATGAAACGATATCCACGTGACATGTCCGGTTATGGCCCCACTCCTCCATTGGCACAATGGCCTAAAAATGGACGAATAGCATTACAACTGGTTTTGAATTACGAGGAAGGTGGCGAAAACAATATTCTTCACGGTGATCCAGCATCTGAGGCCTTTTTATCTGAAATAGTTGGAGCAGAAGCCTGGCCTGATCAACGCCATTCAAATATGGAAAGCATCTACGAATATGGTGCAAGAGCTGGGTTCTGGCGTTTACACCGGATTTTGAAAGGCCTGCCAGTAACAGTTTATGGCGTTGCTACAGCATTGGCACGCGCCCCAGAACAGGTTGCTGCTATGAAAACTGCAGGCTGGGAGATATCCAGTCATGGACTAAAGTGGATTGAATATAAAGATACTGCTGTTGCGGATGAAGCAGCAGATATGAAGGAAGCCATAAGGCTTCACACAGAGGTAGTCGGCACCCCACCGCATGGATGGTATACCGGACGCAGCTCTGAAAATACCCTCAAACTGGCGGCGCAAACTGGTCAATTTAAATATTTGGCTGACACATACGCCGATGATCTCCCCTATTGGATGGAATTTGGTGAGGCCGATCAGCTAATCATACCTTATACGCTGGATGCAAACGATATGCGCTTCGCAACGCCTCAAGGTTTTAATTCTGGGGATCAGTTTTACAGCTACCTTAAAGACAGCTTCGACACTCTTTACGCTGAAGGAGGAAGAATGCTATCGATCGGTCTCCACTGCCGCCTTATTGGCAGACCTGGCCGTGCTGCCGCCCTGCAACGCTTCCTTGACTATGCAAATAGCCATGATGGAGTTTGGTTCGCAACAAGGGAAATGATTGCTGATCACTGGATCTCTACCCATCCAAACAAACGATTTAAACGTCCCAGTGAGATGACTAGGGAAACCTTTGTAACATCTTTTGGCAGCATTTTCGAACATTCACCCTGGGTGGCAGAACGNGCCNATAATTTAGAGTTAGGGCGAATGCATGATAATGTGGCTGGCCTNCATAGCGCACTTTGCCGAATATTTCGGTCAGCTACTAAGGCCAGGCGGCTAGAGGTTCTGCGCGCTCATCCTGACCTTGCTGGAAAAATTGCAGCCGCAAAACGTCTCACTACCGCTAGTTCCTTGGAACAGGCCAGTGCAGGTCTAGATGCACTCTCTGATGATGAACGCTCAGACTTTGCAAAGTTGAATTCAAATTATGTGAAAAAACATGGGTTCCCATTCATCATTGCAGTACGCGACCACAGTAAAAAAAGTATTTTAAAAGCATTTAAAACTCGAACCACCAATGATCGAGCTACGGAGCTAAGGGAAGCCTGCTTTCAAGTTGAACGCATCGCTGAATTGCGGCTAAAAGAACTGTTGCCACGTTAAGAACTTTAAACTCCCACTCTATCTACAATGTCAAAGGCATGTGGCGATTTACGTCTTTATAAAGTAAATACCGAAATGGCTCCGATCCACCCGCATAGCACGCTTGCGGACAGAAGGCTCTGAGCCACATAAAATCGCCGGCCTCAACCTCCACCCAATCCTGATTTAGTTTGTAGACTGCTTTTCCCTGTAGAACATACAATCCATGCTCCATGACGTGAGTTTCTTCAAACGGAATAACACCACCGGGCTGCAGTGTGACAATATTTACATGCATATCATAGCGAATATCGTCAGGGTCCACAAATCTTGTAGTTCCCCATGCGCCATTAGTATCCGGCATCAGATCTATAGCCCTATCAACTTCATGCGTGACAAATGCCTCTGGCGTGTCAATCCCCTCAACCGCCACATAGGCTTTTCGTATCCAATGGAACCTTAGGGTTGTACCATCGGCTTTTAGTTCCCAATCAGAACCCGCGGGAACATATGCGTAACTACCAGGTCGAAGATTGTACTTCGCACCATTCATCTTCAAATCACCTTTTCCATCAGTAACAAACAAAATAGATTGTGCATACGGATCCGTGTCGGGTTTAGTGCTTCCGCCTCCAGGCGATACCTCCATGATATATTGTGAGAAGGTTTCCGAAAAACCACTTAATGGTCGCGCCAGAACCCATAAACGTGTTTTATTCCAATGAGGTAAAAAACTAGTAACTATGTCACGCATCGTACCTCTTGGGACTACAGCATAGGCTGTCTTAAATACGGCACGTTGCGTCATGATATCCATCTGACTTGGTAAACCACCAGTAGGAAAAAAATATTTTTTATCTTTGGTCATTGGCAAGCCTCTCAAACACTTAAAACACGCTACCGCGAATTAATAAAAACAAAAAGACCCAGAACTAATTTACAAACAACTCTATTTTTGTGAACAATAAATAAAGAAACAGAACCTTGTTATTTTTTTATGCTTTTCATTATAAACGACCAAAACGTGGAAACATAATAGAAAAGTTTGTGTTTAATTGAAGGTTTCTCATTAAAAAAGCTTACGGATACTGTTTTAACATTGTGTGTCCGAAACCAGGCTCATTTTGTCCGATTCAAAAGTGAAAAAAAATTTAATTGAATCATGATTAATTTATGGAAAAAGCTATATGACATACTCAGGCTTAAGAATAATTAAAGAAGCTATAACTGGCCACAAAGGCTGGAAGCCAGCATGGCGTGAAGTGGAGCCTAAAAAAGATTACGAATATGTTATAATCGGCGGCGGTGGCCACGGTTTGGCAACTGCCTATTATCTGGCTCGCAACCATGGAGCAAAGAATATTGCAGTTCTGGAAAAGGGCTGGGTTGGTGGCGGAAATGTAGGGCGAAATACAACAATTATTCGTTCCAATTATCTACTCGATGGTAATGAACCATTTTATGAACACTCACTAAAGCTCTGGGAAGGTTTGGAACAAGACCTAAACTATAATGCCATGGTTAGTCAGCGCGGAATACTCAATTTAGTACACTCAGACGCACAACGCGATGCATTCATCAGACGCGGAAATGCCATGATTTTAAATGGGGCAGATGCAGATTTGATGAGTACCCAGGCCATTCAAAAGCGTTACCCATTCTTAAATGTTAACAATGCCCGTTTTCCAATAAAAGGTGGGCTCGCCCAACATCGTGGAGGAACGGTAAGACATGATGCCGTTGCTTGGGGTTATGCCCGTGCGGCGGACAGGCTAGGAGTAGACATTATTCAAAATTGTGAAGTTAACGGCTTTCAGATTAAAGCAGGAAAATGCGTAGGTGTCGAAACCAACCTAGGATATATCAGTGCTAAAAAAATAGCATCTTGCGTCGCTGGTTCTTCCAGCAGGCTCTTGTCAAAAGCTAACATGCGACTTCCCATCGAAAGCCATGTTTTGCAGGCATTTGTATCAGAAGGACTTAAGCCTGTTTTGCCAGGCGTTATTACATTTGGTGCTGGTCATTTTTATTGTAGCCAATCTGACAAGGGTGGATTGGTTTTTGGCGGTGACATTGATGGATATAATTCTTATGCGCAACGTGGAAATTTACCCATAGTGGAGGATGTGTGCGAGGGGGCCATGGCAATCTTTCCAATGCTTGGACGAGTCCGCATACTACGTATGTGGGGCGGGATTATGGATATGTCGATGGACGGCTCTCCGATAATTGACCGAACCCATATTGATAACCTCTACTTCAACGGTGGATGGTGTTATGGAGGCTTTAAGGCAACTCCTGCCTCTGGTTGGTGTTACGCGCATTTATTAGCTACTGGCACGCCACATGAATACGCAAAAGACTATAGATTTGACCGCTTTGCAAAAGGTGGAATGATTGATGAAAAGGGTATGGGTAATAACCCGCAACTGCATTAAGCGGAATTTTAAAATGATAATAAATCATCCTATACTTGGTCCACGGGACAGCAGTGAATTTACTTATATGGGTGACGCTGCCCTTATTGACCGTCCCGATTGGCAGGCTCAAGATGCACTGGCCCAGTTTATTGACTATGGTTACTTACGGGACAACCCAGCGGGTAACCATCGTGAGTTATGGTTTCATGAGCAGGGTGACAGATCTTTTTTAGTTGTCACACGAAACACATTAACACATAAAATCTCAAACGTGGAGCTGGCAAGCGACGTAGCACGCAGTCGAGGTCGCGGTACATGAGCCAAAAAAATCGCCTCTTGGGTGGTCAAATCGACCATACAAAAGTCCTCAACTTTAAATTTGATGGCAAACCATATCAAGGTCACCCAGGAGATACCCTGGCTAGTGCCTTGCTTGCTAATGACGTCCGCCTAATGGGTCGTTCTTTTAAATATCACCGTCCACGCGGACCACTTTCTGCCGGTTCAGAAGAACCCAACGCTATTGTAGAACTCCGGGATGGGGCACGCCAAGAGCCAAACACCCGAGCGACGACTGCAGAACTTTTTGAAGGCTTGACTGCCAGATCACAAAATAAAATTGGATCACTGAAGTTTGATTTAATGGCAATAAATGACCGTTTTTCAAATTTTTTAACTGCAAGCTTTTATTATAAAACTTTCATGTGGCCAGCTGCATTCTGGGAAAAAATTTATGAGCCAATAATCCGTAGGGCTGCTGGCTTGGGAAGTATCAGCTTCAAAGACGATCCAGACAGCTACGATCGTGGTTTTTTACATTGTGATCTGTTGGTAATTGGTGCCGGGCCTGCCGGACTAGCTGCAGCGCTTGTTGCGGCACGTTCTGGAGCTCAGATCAT
>NZVF01000026.1 GCA_002698165.1 Planktomarina sp.
AGACTGAGCGTACAAATACTTTAATAAAATTTAAATAGATTCAATTCTTAGTGCTACTGGTTTACCGTCAATTACACCAGTTTCTGAAAATTCATCTAAAATTTCATCGATTGTAGCTCTGGTTGTTTTGTGGGTCACTATTATAACTGGTGCGTTATCTGTGTCATGCCCATATTGACGCATCCGGTCGATTGAAACATTGGCTTTTCCCATTATGGCTGCAATTTTGCCAAGGGCTCCCGGTTTATCTAAAAGTTGAAGACGCAGATAGAATGGTGCAGGAGTACTTGCCGTAGTTGCTTGTGCATCAATCAAAGTTTTAGCTGGCTGACCAAATGTTTTGAGGCGTTGGCCACGTGCGATATCTATAATATCCGATAACACCGCAGATGCAGTCGGTCCTTCTCCAGCGCCCGCCCCCTTTAGTGCGATTTGACCAGAGTCCTGCCCTTCTAAAATCACCATATTAGTGCCGCCGTGAAGTTGTCCTAAAGACGAACTCGCGGAAACAAGGCACGGTGTCATTCTTTGCTCAAGGCCGTGCTCAGTCATCTGTGAGACACCTAGTAGCTTTACACGGTAGCCCATATCTGATGCTGCGTTAATATCTTCAATGGTTATAGCCTCAATCCCTTCAATAACCATACTTTCAAAATTTACTTTTGTCCCAAACGCAATTGAAGCCAATAAGGCGAGTTTGTGGGCAGCATCAATTCCCCCTACGTCCAGGTTAGGATCAGCCTCAAGGTAGCCAAGACCATCTGCCTCAGCAAAGATATCTGCATAGCTTAGTCCGCTCGTTTCCATGCGTGTTAATATATAATTACAACTCCCGTTCATAACTCCAAGAATACGGTCAATTTTATTTCCAGCTAATCCTTCTGTTAGCGCTTTGATAACTGGAATACCGCCCGCCACCGCTGCTTCAAATCGTATTATTAGTCCTGCTTTTTCAGCTGCTAAAGCGAGTGATTGACCATGTATCGCCAACATTGCTTTATTTGCAGTAACTATGTCTTTTCCAGAACTAATTGCAGCTAATGTCGACTCTTTTGCTGATCCTTCACTACCGCCCATTAATTCTACAAATACGTCAACATCATCGCGTTTTGCTAATTCTACAGGATTGTTTTCCCAATCGATCCCTGAGAGGTNAAANGGTCTTTTTTTAGTTCTTGATTTGGCTGAAACGGCGCTAATAGTAATTCGACGGCCTGCGCGAAGGGAAAGCAAACTGGCGTTATTGAGGAGCATTTTGATAACGCCACTACCAACTGTGCCAAGGCCGGCAATGCCTAGTCTAAGTGGTTGTTTGCTCATAGGGAGTTCCTAACGTCTCTGACTTTTGAAACTATGTAGTATCAAATCAATTTTGCTGCAACGACACTTTAGCTTGATTTTAATCTAANTTATTGGGACCTTTGAGTAATTTTGATCGATCCGCATCTGATAATACCGGTTTGCGCAAAAGGCTTGCNCGATGCTGCAAACTGGTAAGTTTTGTTTCAGCCGTTTGCAAAATAGGTTTTGATTTTTCTGACGTCTGCGCTTTCAGTTCATTTGGGCTCAAAAACTTTATGGATTCAATAGTTTTAGTTGTCAGTCTAGGTTCTTGTACAATTTTTGTGAGCGGGGAGCAGCCAACTATAGCAACTAGAAAAAAAATTACTAACAAATTAGACGGAAAATCCATGTGTCCTGCTTAAACTGTAAATTAAATGCCAGCAAGGAATAGCATCTAATTTTAGAAAACCTTTGAGATTTTTGCTGAATATAATTGAAACCATTTTTTCTTGATTTCATAAAATTCTATTTATAATTTCGCCCACCATTTACTTGGTTTGATGCGCCGTTCTCGGTTTTTATCCAACCAAAGAGCAAAGCGTCGCGCCGGTGATAGAGCAAGTTTCAACCAAATTCGCTGGTGCCAATAACGAAAATCGCGATTGAATGGACAAACTCGCATACAAATTGCACAGTCAGTGCTCAGTGTTGCCCAAAATGAAAAGCATTTCTCCGCATCTGAAGTCCATTTTTTTACCCCTTTGATCGCAGATAGCCCACCGCCTGTTTTTGGTGGTCCCTTTGGAAGAGCTTTCACAGGGCATGCATCTACGCATTTGGTGCAGATATCACAGAACTTGGATACACCGGGTCTTTTGGGATAGTCTGGCTCTAATGGCATGTCTGTAAATATTTTAGAAAAGCGAAGCCGGGGCCCAAATTCGGGTGTGATAACAAGCTGGTTTCTGGCATATTCACCCAAGCCGGCTTGAACTGCCATAGGTATTACCAGACCAGTATCGTTCATTGACGCAACAGCTTGGTACCCCAAATTCCGAATATAGGCCGCAATTTGCATCACAATTGAGGCTTCATGACTATATTCCCGCCCAGTCGCTGCTCCTCCCAAAGCTGAAGGGTAAGTCTGCACTAAATCTTTATCCATTTGATGGCCCAGAACTATTACATGAGTAAGCCCATCCGGAAGCCCCAAGTCCACCTCAGACATATCTCTTACATCAACTCGTTTGGAGTAAAGCCAACGTTTATCGAGACCTGTAATTCCGCACAAGTCTGCACCAAAAAACTTGGAAACCTTTTTAATTTCTAAGGATGCATCTTCCGACTTTTTGTAAACCACTTTTTCGTCAGATACAGGAGTGTCATTGCTTATTGGTGCCTGAAACCCTTCACGACGCCCCTTTTTTGCGTGCCGATCAGTCATTATATCAGATATAAGCCAACTGGCGTTGCGCAGTGCAAAATCTTTTTGTGTGAAGCCATCACCCCTACGAGGTGCAGCCTCCATACGATAGCTTTCAAAAAAGGAATCTGTTTTTTTTGTACGGACCGTCGGGTCCCAAAATGCGCGAGTAAACACATCATTTTTTTGAGAAAACTGTTTAAATTCTTCGGTCGTTTCTATGCCAGCGGCTGAATCACTTGGGACTTGCATAAATGCATAATGCTAAATCATAAGAGGGATAACAAGCTTGGTTAAAATGAGTGATATTTAAAGGTTGTTGGTGGTGTACCAAAAAAAATTAAATGGAGATATGATCTTATGAAAATTGGTTTTATTGGCTTAGGTAACGTTGGTGGTAAACTTGCTGGCAGTCTTGTTCGCAATGGAGAGAACTTAAGTGTACATGACCTAAATCAGAGTTTTGTGGATGACTTTGTTGCTCGTGGGGCCAAAAATGGAGTAAGCGCGCAGCATTTAATGCAAACATGTGATGTTGTTATAACCTGTCTTCCGACACCGGAGGCTTCGTCAGCTATAGTGACAGACATGTTGCCATATGTGGAACCTGGTAAAGTCTGGATGGAGATGTCGACAACAGATGCAAGTGAAGTAAAAAGGCTTAGCGCTCAGGTCATGGAAGCTGGTGGTGAAGCAGTTGATTGTCCAGTTTCAGGGGGCTGCCACCGAGCCGATACTGGAAATATTTCGATTTATGCAGGATGTGGCCGTGAAACTTTTGAAAAAGTATTACCGCTATTAACCCATATGGGACAGAGTATTTTGCATGTGGGAGGCGTAGGAACTGCCAGTTTGTTAAAAGTTATGACTAATTATCTTGCAACGGCCAATTTAATTACAGTCTGCGAAGCGCTTACCGTAATGAAAGCTGCAGGTCTAGATATGGGAATGACTTACGAAGCAATAGCGATGTCTTCGGGAACATCATTTGTTCATGAGACCGAAAGTCAACTGATTTTATCTGGATCTAGAAATGTCAACTTTACGATGGANCTNGTGCAAAAAGATATCGGGCTCTTTCAAAAAGNNGCNGANGATCATGGTGTGCCGTTAGAAGTTTCCCCNATGATTATTNATATTATTTCTGATGGACAAAAACGTTATGGATCGCGNGCTCAATCAGATAGAATTATTGAACGATTNGAGGAAGCCACGGGCTTGAGTGTTGTCGCTTCTGGATTTCCGCTCGAATTGGTGGACGANGAGCCTGAGAAACGTGGAAGAGAAGTTATCGTTCGGCGGTAAATGCTAAAATAGCTAAAGTGATAATTTTTTTTATTAAACAGATTTTTAAATATTTATTAAAATCAATTGAGTGACTTGAATTCCAAATTCCACCAAAACTGAATTAAAAATAGTGTTCATGGTCAAATTAATTTGTCTTTTGGCCGTCTTTGAATTTATTAGTTTTCTTTTATTTTAATTGGCCTAGAGTGCTTAAATAGGGTGATACTGTAGAGGGAATATATTGATGCAATCTAATTCTTTATCAGAACCAAGTTTTCGTGATAGNGTCGACATAATGTTTAATCGAGCCGTCGCGCTTTTNGACCTACCCCCCGGTCTCTCCGAAAAAATTCGTGTTTGNAACGCTACCTACACAGTNAGGTTNGGTGTTCGACTTCGAGGAGAGATTAGGACTTTTACTGGCTACCGAGCAGTNCATTCNGAGCATATGGAGCCGGTAAAAGGTGGTATTCGTTACTCTTTAGGCGTTAATCAAGATGAAGTAGAGGCNCTAGCNGCGTTGATGACATACAAATGCGCGCTNGTAGATGCCCCGTATGGTGGTTCTAAAGGAGGATTATGTATTGACCCCTTGGAATATGATGAACATGAACTTGAACAGATTACACGTCGTTTTGCATATGAGTTAATTAAACGAGATCTGATAAACCCGTCACAGAATGTACCGGCTCCAGATATGGGCACTGGTGAACGGGAAATGGCTTGGATTGCAGATCAGTACCAAAGAATGAATACGACTGATATTAATGGACGCGCTTGTGTCACTGGAAAGCCGGTCATTGGTGGTGGAATTCAAGGAAGAACGGAAGCGACTGGCCGGGGNGTCCAGTATGCCTTGCAGGAGTTCTTTAGACATCCNGAAGATATAAAATCTGCTGGCCTCANAGGAAAATTNGATGGTAAATCGATAATANTACAGGGTTTGGGCAANGTTGGATATCATGCTGCAAAATTTTTGAGTGAGGAAGATGGCGCGCGGATTACTGGCGTGATTGAGCGTGATGGGGCCGTAAGAAATTCAGATGGGCTAGATATTGAAGCGCTAAAACTTTGGGTCGCAGAAAACGGTGGTGTTAAAGATTTTCCTGGTGCTTCATATACTAGCGATGGCGCGTCAGTCCTGGAGGCAGATTGTGATATTTTGATACCAGCAGCTCTGGAGGGAGTAATTCACCGGGAAAATGCTGGAGGTATACAAGCTAGGCTCATAGTGGAGGCTGCGAATGGACCGGTTACTGCCAGTGCTGATATAATTCTAAGAGAAAAGGGTATCGTTATTATACCCGATATGTATGCCAACGCTGGTGGTGTTACCGTATCATATTTTGAATGGGTCAAAAACTTAAGCCATATTCGGTTTGGAAGAATGGAACGTCGCCGTGAAGAGGCCCGAAATCAACTTATTGTTGAGGAATTAGAGCGGTTAAGTTCCTCNGATATNGGCTGGCAATTGACACCAGATTTTAAGATGAAATATCTCAAAGGNGCGACAGAACTTGAGTTGGTGCGTTCGGGTCTAGATGACACCATGCGGGGAGCTTACAATGATATGGCGGAAGTGTGGCGTCGTCGAAGTGATGTTCCAGACATGCGCACAGCTGCTTATTTAGTTAGCATTGGCAAGGTAGCNGGCGCATACACGGCCAAAGGNCTGTAGTGCNAACCTAAAAANTCNTTTTTATAGGTCTTGCCAAACACTTAATATTTTCATTGACTGCCGCTCGCGCTCAACGAATAGGGAAATGGTGATGAGATTCTCAGCTCTAAAGATACTNACCGAGGGCCTNAAAGGTAACAGCGGTTGGACAGCTCACTGGCGAGATCCGATNCCGGCTGAAGAATATGATATAATTATTATNGGNGGTGGNGGACANGGGTTGTCNACGGCTTACTACTTGGCTAAGGAACACGGCNTAAAAAACATTGCTGTTTTAGAAAAGGGTCACATTGGTGGAGGCAACATTGGAAGAAATACGACAATAGTCAGAGCAGATTACTTTCTGCCTGGGAATTCAGAATTTTANTCGCATTCTATGAAACTGTGGGAAGGCCTGGAAACTGACTTGAATTACAATGTAATGCATTCGCAACGAGGTAAGATTTCTTTATTTCATAGTGATGGTCAACGAGATGCTATGATACGGAGAGGGAACTCNATGCGAAATCNGGGTGATGGTGCAGANCTCTTAAGTGTTGATCAATTACGTCAAATTTTNCCTTACTTAGATTANGAACAAGGTCGTTTTCCAATNTATGGGGGCCTTTTAGAACGCCGTGGAGGAACAGCTCGCCATGATGCTGTCGCTTGGGGATATGCCCGTGGTGCGGACCAGCGTGGAGTGGATCTTATTCAAAATTGTGAAGTTACNGGCATCGATATTTCTGGTGGAGTTGTAAAGGGGGTGCAAACTTCTCGTGGTGTAATTCGTGCCAAAAAAGTGGGTATTGTTGTTGCAGGGCGTAGCAGCCAATTGGCTGCTATGGCGGGAATGCAGTTACCTATTGAAAGTCATGTTCTACAGGCTTTTGTAACAGAGGGATTAAAACCTTGTATNGATCATGTGGTTAGTTTTGGCATGGGGCATTTCTACATTAGCCAATCTGACAAAGGAGGCTTAGTNTTTGGGGGTGATTTGGATATGTATGCGAGCTATGCAGCGCGCGGTAATCTACCAATGGTTGAGCATGTTGCGGAGGCAGGAATGACCTTGATGCCTATGATTGGAAAGGCTCGTATGTTGCGCAGTTGGGGTGGGATCATGGATATGACACCCGATGGATCACCCATAATAGATAAAACGCATATTGAGGGCTTATATTTAAATGCAGGCTGGTGTTACGGTGGCTTTAAAGCGGTACCTGCATCTGGAAATTGTTTTGCACATTTAATGGCCACTGGCTCGCCCCATTTCGCTGCTCAAAGGTTTCGACTTGACCGGTTTCGAACAGGATTTGGCTTAATGGATGAGGAAGGCACTGGTGCACAACATAATCTACATTAAAGCTAGGGATTACTTTTGGTGACTGTAATAAAGAATACTCAAAGAAGGTGGGGGTCGAAAAAATGCGTATAGACTGCCCACTTTGCGGCTCACGCGATAGGCGTGAGTTTTATTATCAAGGCCATGCTTCTGCATTAGAAAGGCCAAACCCGTCATCTAGCCTAGAAGACTGGGATAATTACGTACACAACCGAGAGAATTCTGCTGGCATTACAGAAGATCTTTGGCATCATGAACATGGCTGCGGTGCATGGTTGGTTGTACGACGCAATACAGTGTCCCACGAGGTTTTATCCACTTGGTTAGCCAAGGAGAATGAAACGTGAGACATCAAAATAAAGGGCTGATTGACCGAGACGTTTCTCTCAATTTTCAATTTAATGGCAAACATTTCAAAGGTTTCAAAGGTGACACGCTAGCGAGTGCTTTATTGGCAAACAATCAAATTTTAGTAGGAAGATCTTTCAAATATCATCGACCAAGGGGTGTAATGACGGCGGGATCTGAGGAACCAAACGCTTTAGTGACAGTAGAGCGCGCCGGATCTTTAGAACCAAACACAAGAGCAACTGTTCAGCCCTTATATGAGGGATTAATTGCCCGGTCACAAAATGCTTGGCCGACACTTAGGTATGATTTGTTGAGTATAAATAACTACCTATCTCCATTTTTAGCTACTGGGTTTTACTACAAAACTTTTATGTGGCCTCGGGCATTTTGGGAGATGTTATATGAGCCTTTAATTCGTCGTGCAGCTGGTTTGGGTTCTTTAGGTTTAGATTTCAACAATGATTTGTATGAAAAGGCCTTTGCTCACTGTGATGTGTTAATCATTGGAGCGGGACCATCGGGTTTGATGGCAGCATGGACGGCGGCGCATGCGGGTTTGGATGTGATTTTGGTGGATGAAAATAATCGTGCTGGCGGGCGTCTCCTATCCGAAGTCGAAGAAGTGGGTGGCAAATTTGGATATGTATGGGCATCGGATATTATTAAAGACCTTAGGGAGCTTCCAAATGTAAATATAATGATGAATACAACTGTGACGGGAGCATACGATCAGGGAACATATGGTGCACTGGAACGTGTCGGGCATCACCTTAAAACGATGCCTGCAGGTCTACCATTTGAAACCTTTTGGCGGATTGTAGCAAAGCGTGTCATTCTTTGTTCAGGAGCGTTAGAGCGGCAAATAGCTTTTCCAAATAACGATCGCCCTGGTATAATGACGGCCAGTGCAATGCGTAGTTACTTAAATCAGTTTGGTGTAATTCCCGGTAAAAAAATAGCGATTTTTGGAAATAACTCCGACGCGCATCGAACGGCTCGTGATCTAGTGAATTCGGGGGTTGAAGTCGTTGCAATGATTGATAGCCGACGCGGCATTCAAAATGAAGGTGATTACCCGATTTACTCTGGAGCAAGTGTTGTTGGCACCTCTGGCCGACTTTGCTTGCGGAGCATTAGCATTCAATTTGAGGGTAAAACAAAAAAAATAGAATGTGACGCATTGGGTGTATCTGGTGGATGGAATCCATCAGTGCACCTTACATGTCATATGAACGGACGACCCACCTGGGATGCCCGATTATCAAGTTTTTTGCCAACAAAAGACGCAATTCCTGGCATGGTTGTTGTTGGCGCTGCGGCTGGTACCATGAACACAGAAGGTGCCTTATTAGAGGGCTATAAAGCAGCAAATGATGTACTAAAAGATCTTGGAAAACGGGTAGCCAAGTTTGATTTGCCCAAATCTGAAAATAGANCATACGAAATTGAANCGGTTTGGGATGTTGGNGGAAAAAGTCGTTCATGGGTGGATTTNCAGAATGATGTGACNACGAAAGATATCAAACAATCAGTTCAGGAAAATTTTCGTTCTGTAGAACACATGAAACGCTATACTACACAGGGCATGGCAACTGATCAGGGTAAAAACTCAAATGTCGTAGCNCTTGCAATTTTAGCTGACACAACTGGTCGTGGTATCCCCGAAACTGGTACGACTACCTTCCGCCCACCATATGTGCCGGTATCAATGGCTGCGCTTGGTGCCGGTGGTTCAGGCAAAGGTTTTGCGCCAGAAAGGTTTATGAGTAGCCACGCCGCAACACTGGAATTAAATGCTCCAATGATTGAGGCGGGGTTATGGTATCGCCCCAGTTATTTTCCCAAAGCGAGCGAAACTCATTGGCGGGAGTCTTGTGACCGTGAGGTTGCGATGGTTCGTTCTCATGTAGGGGTTTGCGATGTTACAACTTTAGGTAAGATTGATATTAAGGGCAAAGATGCTGCTAAATTTTTAGATTTATTATATGTAAACTCGTTCTCATCTTTAAAAGTTGGAAAGGTACGTTATGGTCTAATGTTGCGTGAAGATGGTCATGTTATGGATGATGGCACCTGCGCGCGTTTGGATGAAAACCATTACTTGATGACCACAACGACTGCTGCTGCTGGGCAGGTGATGCGCCACATGGATTTTGTTCATCAAGTTTTGCGACCAGATTTGGATCTAAGTTTTGTATCTGTTACTGAACATTGGGCACAATTTGCTGTGGCTGGTCCAAAATCCCGCGAATTGCTCAACTCAGTTCTCAATAAACAAATAAATGACGAAAATTTGTCGTATATGGGATGTACTCGTGTAGAGTTGGGAGGAGTTTCTGGTCGCTTATTCCGAATTTCTTTTTCTGGAGAACACGCATATGAGATCGCAGTCCCTGCGCGGTATGGAGATAGTTTGTTTAGACTTTTACTTGATAAAGCAAAATCATTCGGAGGTGGAGCATACGGTATGGAGGCACTTAATGCGTTGCGCATAGAAAAGGGCTTCATAACTCATGCAGAAATTCATGGCAGAACTACAGCATTTGATATTGGGATGGCACGAATGATCTCAACTGAAAAAGACTGTATTGGAAAAGTTATGGCCGCACGTTCAGGGATGGTAGGTGATCATCGAGAGCAACTTGTGGGTCTGCGGCCATTAAATCCTGTCGAAGAAATAATTCCTGGTGCACATCTTTTTAATACAGATAAAATTGCTGAGAGTAAAAATGATNAGGGCTATGTAACCTCANTGTGTTATTCACCATCTTTAAANAGTTTTATAGCACAGGCATTTTTACGNGATGGGCGGGCNAGAATTGGCAGCAATGTGAAAATGGTAGAACACTTAAAGGGNGTNCAGACAATTTGTGAAGTNTGCGATTTAGTNTTTCTGGATCCGGAAGGGAGACGATTGCGTGGTTGAATTAAAATCAATGANTGCCTTNCAGTNGAATTTTCCATTNAAAATTGGTGGCATNNNAGTNTGTGAGGTTCAAACTTCCCTGATAACAGTGGGCATAGGAAAAAAAATACCNAAGCCTTTAGCTCGCGAAATAAAATCAGTNTCTGGTATGGAAGTCCCAGCGGTAGGTGAAATTAAGTGGCNGGATANCATTTTTTTGATGTGGTTTGACCATGCTCATATTGCACTTATGGGTTGTCTTCCAAGTTTAAAACTTGAGGNAATTGGAGCNGTCACAGATGTNAGNGATGGCTGGTTTNTTGTGGACGTGAATGGCCCNCAGGTACGCGAGGTATTAGCACGCCTTACTCCTCTNGATATGCGNGAAAGTTCCTTTACAATTGGGATGACCCAAAGGAGTGATTTGATGCANATGCAAACAAGTATTTCTTGTATCGANCCNAATCGCTTTCGTGTTATGGTATTTCGTTCAATGGCTCAGACCTTTNTTGGAGAGATAACTGNAGCAATAGAATCGGTGACGGNNCGGGCTAGGGAGGTCTAAGTAAACGGTATGGCATTGCCACCAGGATTTTTAGATGAATTACGGAGCCGTACCTCGATTGCTCAAGTGGTTGGTAAAAAAGTACTCTGGGATTCGCGAAAATCAAATCAAGGCAAAGGTGATATGTGGGCACCTTGCCCATTTCATCAAGAAAAAACAGCGAGCTTTCATGTTGATGACCGTAAGGGCTATTATTACTGTTTTGGTTGTAATGCTAAGGGTGACGCCATTGGTTTTATTAAAGAAACTGAAAATGTATCCTTTATAGAAGCAGTAGAAATTTTGTGTAATGAAGCGGGTATGCAGTTGCCTGCTGTAGATCCAGCGGCAAAGCAAAAATTGGACAGGCAAGCTCAATTAGCTGGAGTTATGGAGGACGCACTAAGTTTTTTTCGACTGAACTTAAATACCAGTGGAGCCGCGGCTGTTCGCTCTTATTTAAATGACCGTGGCTTAAAGGATAATGTAGCTGAGCGTTTTGAGGTTGGTTACGCACCTGATTCTTGGCAGGCATTATGGGATCATCTAAAAAACAAAAGTGTCGACGAAGAACTTATTTTTGCTGCTGGATTGGCAAAGTCTTCAACCAATGGCAAGCGTCCTTACGATACCTTTCGAAATAGAATTATTTTTCCAATACGTGATCCGCGGGGTCGTTGCATTGGATTTGGTGGTCGGGCAATGGATTTGGCCAATAACGCCAAATACTTGAATTCACCAGAAACGGAATTATTCGATAAAGGTAGAAACCTTTATAACTTTGTGTCAGCGCGTGAGGCTGCTGGAAAGGGTCAGCCTTTGATCGTTGCGGAAGGATATATGGATGTCATTGCTCTGGGACAGGCAGGTTTTAATGCAGCTGTTGCACCGCTGGGTACGGCTGTTACAGAAACTCAATTACAATTAATTTGGCGTTTGTCAGATGAGCCAATCATTGCTTTAGATGGAGATTTGGCAGGCATTCGTGCTGTCCACAGATTGATAGATATGGCATTGCCGCTATTGGAAGCTGGAAAGTCACTGCGATTTGCAGTTTTGCCGGAGGGACAAGATCCAGATGATTTGATTAGAGCTAATGGATCAAAAGCGATGCAAGAAGTAATAGATCATGCTAGGCCAATGATCGAGATGCTTTGGGAACGCGAGGTCTATGGTAAAAATTTTGATAGCCCCGAGCGTAAAGCGGCGCTTGATAAAACCTTGCGAGAAAAACTAAGATTAATCAAAGATAGTTCAATTCGTAGCCATTATGCACAAACATTAAAATCAATGCGTTGGGAGCTTTTTAGGATAAAATCTAAAGCNGCTAAATCTGGCCGTTGGAAGAATGAAAGTAATTTGCCACGAGCAACTACTAGGTCGTCATCNTTGGTCCATAAAACAGAAAATAACCATTTTTTAAGGCAATCTGTTATTTTAGCGAGCCTATTAAAAACGCCTAAGGCTTTAAAATTAGTAAAAACGCAGTTGGAAGANTTACAGTTTTCAACANTTGAACACCAAAAACTTCAACAGTTTTTATTGCAATATTCTGNTCNNCTAGATGACCTNTTTANNANTGCTGAACAAATTTTTGGAGTTGAAGAATTNCAGGCATTGNTTAGGCTTCCANACGTTCGAATTGCTCCCTCNGTCAGAAACTTTGGTGANGTAGATCTGGTTGTTACCTGCTTATTGCACGANTTTGCTCAAATTTTTGCGATNGATGCACANGGTAGAGAAGTTGATGAGGCAGTTGAAGATCAGTCAGACCAGGATGATGAAGGTTTGACTTGGAGACTTGGCGAGTCGGCTAAGCAAGTTCAAGTAGCTCAACATNGTGGCCTGGATGATAAAACTCATTATANAACAGCTTCAAACGGGTTGAAAGTGAGTTTAGATGAACAAAATAAACTCAAAANTTTNCTCGATGATATAAATTTTTCGAAGACAAAATCAGAGTAAGCTGGTTGGGGTGGGAAATCCTATTCGAATCAGGCTAAACAGAGCCACGAATCATTAAATGAATTGATTCGGTTCCAGGTTGATAGAATTTCTGAAGAATAAGGATTAACAAGACATGGCCGCCAAGGACTCTGATGACCGAAAACAAGATTCTGCGGCAAAAGAGCCAATGATTGATATAAGCCAAACAGCTGTCAAGAAGATGATCGCTGATGCTCGTGATCGAGGCTATATTACTTATGATCAGCTAAATAATGTTTTGCCACCTGATCAGGTTTCATCAGATCAGATAGAGGACGTAATGTCGATGCTATCGGAAATGGGAATTCAGGTTACTGAGGAACATGAATCCGAAGAGGAAGATAAGGGTCCTACAGATCTAGTCTCTACGAATCAAAACCGCGATGTTGCTTTGGCTGGAGCAAACAATGAGAAACTGGATCGTACAGACGATCCAGTTCGTATGTATCTGCGAGAAATGGGGTCAGTAGAACTTTTAAGCCGTGAAGGTGAAATTGCTATTGCCAAACGAATTGAAGCGGGTCGAAATACTATGATCGCGGGTCTCTGCGAAAGCCCACTCACTTTTCAAGCGATTACAATTTGGCGCGATGAGCTGCTCAGTGAAGATATTTTGTTACGTGATGTCATTGATCTTGAAACCACTTTTGGAGATCATTTGGGGGAAGAAGGAGAAGCTCCCGTTGTTGTGACTAATGACGCGATCGAGACCACAAATGAAGCTAGTCCAGAATTAGATGCAGATGGTAACCCTATAATTATCGATGATGATGACGATGACGAAGAGGGCGCTAACGTTTCCCTGGCAGCAATGGAAGCAGCTTTGAAGCCTCGGGTTTTAGAAACATTAGCTTTAATAGCACAAAACTACTTGATGCTTTCTGAAATGCAGGATCTTCGTATGTCTGCAACATTAAATGATGCAGAAAGATTTTCAGATGGTGCAGAAATAACCTATCAAAAGTTACGATCCGAAATAGTTGAGTTAGTAAATGAACTTCATCTGCATAATAACCGAATAGAGGCATTGATTGATCAGCTTTACGGTATCAATCGGCGAATAATGTCTATAGATAGCTCTATGGTTAAACTAGCGGATCAGGCAAGAATAAATCGTCGAGAGTTTGTTGATGCATATCGTGGACGGGAACTAGATCCAAACTGGCTTTCGGACATGAATGAGAAGTCGGGCCGCGGTTGGAAAATGTTTATGGAACGGAGTGTAGATAAAGTTGAGGGACTACGCTCTGATATGGCTCAAGTAGGGCAGTACGTAGGCCTGGATATCAGCGAATTCCGCCGAATTGTTCAACAAGTTCAAAAAGGTGAAAAAGAGGCGCGCTCAGCGAAAAAAGAGATGGTTGAAGCCAATCTCCGTTTGGTAATTTCCATTGCAAAAAAATATACAAATCGTGGTTTGCAGTTTTTGGATCTCATTCAAGAAGGAAATATTGGCCTAATGAAAGCTGTCGATAAGTTTGAGTATCGTCGTGGCTACAAGTTTAGTACTTACGCAACTTGGTGGATCCGCCAAGCGATTACGCGTTCAATCGCAGATCAGGCGCGGACAATCCGTATTCCAGTGCATATGATAGAGACAATTAATAAATTAGTCCGGACGGGTCGGCAAATGCTACACGAGATTGGACGAGAACCAACACCAGAAGAGTTAGCAACTAAACTCCAAATGCCCCTAGAAAAGGTTCGCAAAGTTATGAAGATAGCTAAAGAGCCTATTTCACTTGAAACACCGATTGGCGATGAAGAAGATTCTCAGCTTGGTGATTTCATTGAAGACAAAAATGCTGTGTTGCCGCTAGATAGCGCTATTCAAGAAAACTTAAAAGAAACAACAACTAGGGTTTTGGCTAGTTTGACGCCTCGTGAAGAACGGGTTTTGCGTATGAGATTTGGTATTGGTATGAATACCGATCATACTTTGGAGGAAGTAGGGCAACAGTTTAGTGTAACCCGGGAGCGTATCCGTCAGATTGAAGCGAAAGCATTGAGAAAGTTAAAGCATCCTAGTCGTAGTCGTAAAATAAGAAGTTTTCTGGATCAGTAAAAACTTATAATGAGCATTTTTTATATTAATTAACAGACAATTCTTTTGTGAATTGTAGAAACTAATATTTTTGAAGTTCTCGTGAAACTCTTACTATTAAGAACTTAATTTTTATTAAGTGAAGTTTTAAAAAGGCAGATTAATACAAAATGCGGTGTTTGTATTTCGCCTCTACCCAAATCGTAGTGAAATGTTATAAATGATGTAGTGAAGTAGACATTCAGTTCGACTAAGAATTTTAAAAGGGAGTGGAACATGCGTTGCCCGTTTTGTGGAAATGTTGATACTCAGGTAAAGGACTCACGGCCGGCAGAAGATCATGTTGCCATAAGACGGCGGAGGTTCTGTTTGGCTTGTGGTGGTCGTTTTACCACGTATGAACGCGTACAATTACGTGATCTTGTGGTAATTAAATCGAATGGACGACGAGAAGATTTTGATCGTACAAAACTAGAGCGTTCTATCAGGATCGCCTTACAAAAACGCCCGGTCGAACCTGAACGGATGGAACAGATGATATCTGGACTTGTTAGACGGCTAGAAAGTATGGGAGAAACTGATATTCCATCTACGACTATTGGTGAAATTGTAATGGAAGCTTTAGCAAGGATAGATACCGTTGCTTACGTACGGTTTGCGAGTGTTTACAAAAACTTTCAAGCAGCTGATGATTTTGACAAATTCGTGTCTGAATTACGACCAAATTTGACCTCTGAAGAGTGAACGCAACATCAGACAAAAGATACATGTCGCTTGCTCTTGTTTTAGGTGGTCGGGGCGAGGGCAATGTTTGGCCTAATCCATCAGTTGGATGCGTTTTAGTAAATAATGATCGAATTATTGGACGTGGATGGACGCAACCTGGTGGACGTCCACACGCTGAGGTTATGGCCTTAAGACAAGCAGGGCCTGCAGCAAAAAATGCAACGGCTTATGTAACCTTGGAACCATGTGTACACAGGGGTAAGACTGGACCGTGTGTTGATGAGCTTATATCTGCAGGGATTGAACGTTGTGTTGTTGCAACCAAGGACGTTGATCCGAGAGTGGCGGGCAAAGGACTTATAAAATTAAAATCTTCTGGAATAAAAGTTGATTTTGGCTGCTTAGAAGAAAAAGCAAATTTTTCACATCGGGGCTTTTTCAAAAAAGTATTGGATGGTCGGCCAAGACTTACTTTGAAATTAGCTTTATCGCTTGATGGTCGGATTGGAACCTGTAAAGGTGAGAGCCAGTGGATTACAGGTTCTCTCGCGCGGCGGAACGTGCATGCTCTGCGAGCAAAACATGACGCTGTTTTAATAGGTGGTGGTACAGCACGAAAGGATAATCCATCTCTTACAGTCCGTGGAATTGGGCAACGCCCTCAGCCTGTACGAATAGTAGTTTCAAAAGGACTAAATTTTGATGGTACTTCCCTAAAATCTACTAGATCTGACGCACCGCTATGGCTTTGTCATGGATCAGATTCTAGCGAGGTAAAACACTGGGAAAAAAAATCAGATAAATTGTTGAGAGTAAATCATTTTGAAGATGGCTCTTTGGATCTTTCTGACATGCTTCAAAAATTAGGAAGTGAAGGGATTACCTCCATTTTCTGTGAGGGTGGTGGGTCGTTGGCAGCATCCCTGATAAAAGCAGATTTAGTTGATGATTTAATTGTCTATTCTGCAGGGTTATTAATTGGAGGGGATGGCTTGGCATCGATTAGTGAGCTTGGGTTGAAAAAACTTAATGCCAGCGTTCGATTTTCGTTGGTCAGCGAGAAAGTTGTCGGTGGAGACTTGTGTCATCACTGGTGCCGGAAATAATGGCTAATTTTATTTACTCAATTTAAATTATACCCCATAAACAGGCGGGTTACTTTCAATTAAGGGTGATGCCCTTGCCGCAAGGAAATACTGAGGGTAGGGAAGGCTAGTAGGGGAATTATTATGTTTACGGGTATAGTTACAGATGTGGGCTCAATCTGGTCATTAAAACAATCTGGTGATTTGCGAGTTGAAATAAAAACTTCATACGATCTATCTACGGTTGATTTAGGGGCTTCTGTCGCTTGTAACGGGATCTGCCTTACTGTTGTTGAAAAAACTAAAGACTGTTTTTCAGTTGATGTCTCAGCTGAGAGTGTTTCCTTAACTAACGTTGATAGTTGGACCAAGGGTGCATTAATAAACCTTGAAAGATCCTTAAAAGTTGGTGATGAACTGGGTGGTCATATTGTGGCTGGACATGTAGATGGAGTAGCCCAAATTATTTCTATAAATGATGAGGGCGGCAGTACCCGCATGACATTACGTGCGCCTCACTCACTTTCCAGGTTTATTGCGCCAAAAGGGTCAGTAGCTTTGAATGGGACCTCTCTCACCGTTAACGAAGTGGATGGTAATGATTTTGGTGTTAACTTCATACCGCACACTAAAGCTGTCACAACATGGAAGAATGCGAAGGTTCATGACTTTGTAAACCTAGAAATTGATACTTTGGCGCGATACGTTGCACGATTAAAAGATTGGAATTAGTGATTTGCTACCCTTTGAAAAGCCAGGTGCTGTAGA
>NZVF01000027.1 GCA_002698165.1 Planktomarina sp.
TAATGCTGTAGAAAAGGCTCTTGTGGCTAACGGTACTGCTTCTGTTGGTAAAGAAAACTACAATTTCACTCAGCAAGACGTTGTTGATGCGATGGGCCGCGTTGCTATTCGTAACGAATTGGTTGGTGCAGATATTGTTTTTTTGACAGCAGACTATAATGGCGCATTGCCCTTGATAGCGCAATTATTACCTGAAGCGGGTGTTAACCCCGCGACAGTGCAATATGCGGGTGTTGCACAGTGGAACAGTTTGCCGTCAGCGTTCAGCCTACCTGGTATCCAGGGTGGTTGGTTCGCTTTGCCAAGCCCTACCAGGGCGAACCAATTTCGTGAGAGGTTTGAAAGTATATACCAATCGGTCCCTCATCCAATAGCTGCAATAGCATATGATGGTGTGGCCGCAGTGGGTGCATCAATTGCTACTGGAAGCCGGCACGCCTTGACCACACGGGGGTTGACTTTATCCAGTGGATTCCAGGGGGCTGCNGGTATCTTTAGACTTAGAGAAGACGGAACGATTGAGCGCGGACTTGCCATAGCAACNATAGAAGGAAATCAGGTAGTTGTTCTTGAACCGGCNCCNCGAACGTTTAATAATTTTGGNTTTTAATTTTGTCNAAANCTGATTTCACCCATAGTGGGCAGTTNATNNGCCCTGCAGACAATATTTTTGACCGTAAAGCCTTAGATGTAAAAATTGANGCTGTTCTCGAAAGTNTGTCAGANGGNTCCAAGATTCGGACATCATTAGTGAAAANCNTGACAGAAGCGAGAGCGNACGGAATGGCCGCAATAGCTCGCTCCTTTGCTAAAAAGCCGTTTANTGCTCACCNTACAACTTCTAGTTATTCCTACTTAANGGATTGTCTNATCGAGACCGCNTATTGCGCAATAGTGNGACATCTCNACCCCACACAATTTTCTACTACTGGNGAGCGTTTNGTTTTGATAGCGGTTGGNGGTTATGGACGNGGACAAATGGCNCCTTTCTCGGATGTAGATTTGCTTTTTGTGGTTCCTTATAANATTACTGCNTGGGCTGAAAATATTGTCGAAAGCCTTCTCTATATTCTCTGGGACTTGAAGATAAAAGTTGGACACGCCTGTCGAACAATTAANGACTGTATGAAATTGGCGCGTGAAGACTATACAATTCGNACCTCCTTNGTCGAAATGCGATTTCTATTGGGAGAGGTNAGGATTTTTNAGGANTTACGNGAACAACTTCGAGAAAATCTGTTCAAATCGACAATTGAAGATTTNACAGAAGCTAAATTAGCGGAACGTTCGGTCCGTCATTTAAAGCAAGGTGGGAAAGTNTACCTNGTTGAACCNAACGTAAAGGAAGGTAAGGGTGGACTGAGGGATCTACAATCACTTTTTTGGATTGAGAANTACATAAATGGCGTATTTCATGCTGAACAATTGGTCACTGCTGGTGTTTTTACTNCTGANGAATTNAAAACATTTTTAGCAGCTGAAGAATTTCTTTGGTCTGTGCGTTGTCATCTCCACCTNATTTCTAATCGAGGAATGGATCANTTGACCTTTGAATTGCAGGTCGAGGTATCTANAAACATGGGNTACNTCGACAGTCGTGGACGCCGTGCTGTNGAACATTTTATGCAGGATTACTTTAGGCATGCTACCAAAGTTGGAGAATTNTCCCGAATATTTTTAACAGCAGTTGAAGCAGTGCATGTTAATAAAGGTCCAAACCTACTTAAACTTTTTAAACGAAAACCGAGAGTTCGGCAAAATTATATAGTTTCACAGAACCGCTTGGGAGTGGATGATCCAAAGGTATTTCTGAAAGATAAATTGAATTTACTGCGATTGTTTGAGGAAGGTCTTCGTACAGGGCTCCTGATACATCCTGATGCTATGAGGTTGGTATCAGCCAACCTTAATTTAATAGATTTAGAAATGCGTAATTCGGATGAAGCAGCAAGAATTTTTTGTGATTTACTTTTGAAACATGGNAATCCAGAGCGCGCTTTGAGGCGNATGAACGAATTGGGAGTTTTGGCGGCTTTCATACCTGAATTTGAGCCAATTGTGGCTATGATGCAATTTAATATGTATCATTCTTTTACNGTTGATGAACACACAATACAAACTATCGGTCACCTCGCNGCAATTGAACGGCGAGAATTAGAGGAAGAGTTGCCAGTCGTCAGCGCTATTTTAGAAGATGGTGTAAATCGGAAAGTTTTGTATATCGCATTGTTACTGCATGATATTGGTAAGGGCCAAATAGATGACCACTCGGTAGTTGGAGCAAAGATAGCCCGAAAGGTAGGGCCACGATTAGGTCTCAAACCAAATGAAACAGAAACAGTAGAGTGGCTTGTACGGTATCACTTGCTTATGTCCGATATGGCTCAAAAACGTGACATAGCTGATCCGCGAACNGTTCGTGACTTTGCCAAGGCTGTCCAGTCGGTCAAGCGACTTGACTTACTTACTGTATTAACTGTTTGTGACATCTCAGGCGTTGGGCCGGGTGTTTGGAATAATTGGAAAGCTGTTTTAATTCGAGCGCTGTACAGACAAACAAAAAAAGCTCTTCAGACAGGGTTGGAGGACCTTAATNGAGAAAATCGTGGCACAGAAGCNAAAAAAAACCTAAGATTAGTGTTAAAAGATTGGCCCAAAAAAGTATTGCTTAAGGAAACTAGTAGGCACTACCCTCCCTACTGGCAGGGGTTGCATGTGACGGCACACCAAATATTTGCCAAGCTGTTACGTGACCTTCCAGATGATGAATTTCGTATGGATGTACAACAGGATAAGGGTCGGGACGCTACACGGATCTGTTTTGTGATGGCNGATCACCCAGGTGTATTTAGTCGATTTACTGGCGCCTTGGCTTTAAGTGGTGCTAACGTTGTGGATGCGCGTACATTTACCAGCAAAGATGGCTTTGCAACGGCTGTATTTTGGGTTCAGGATTCTGAAGGCCATCCTTATATGACTGATCGCTTAGGTCGATTGGAAAAGATGATCCAGGATACTTTAAAGGGAAGGGTTGTCGCCAGCGATATTATTAAAGTGCGCGATAAAATCAAAAAACGTGAGAGAGCCTTCCGAGTTCCAACCTCTATNAATTTTGATAATAATGGCTCAGAAATATATACTATTATAGAGGTAGACACCCGAGATCGTCTTGGGCTTCTTTATGATCTTACCAGAGTGTTGGCTTCAGCTAATGTGAATATTTCAAGTGCGGTGATAGCTACCTATGGTGAACAGGCTGTGGATACATTTTATGTAAAAGACATGTTTGGGTTGAAATTTCATTCAAAGTCAAAACGTGACAGCNTAGAAAAAAAACTTAGAGATGCCATCTCTNAAGGNGCTTCAAGGGCACTATCATGAATATGNTGCGCGGATTTTTTACAGTTGGTTTCTGGACTTTAATGTCTCGCCTTTTGGGTTTTTGCCGAGATATTTTGATGGCTGGCATCTTGGGTGCTTCTCCTATTGCTGAAGCGTTTGTGGTTGCATTCTCCTTACCTAATTTATTTAGAAGGTTTTTTGCTGAGGGCGCATTNAATATGGCATTTATACCAATGTTCTCAAAAAAATTAGAATCTGATGATGAGCCTTTAACTTTTGCAAGGGATGCGTTGTCTATGTTGGCACTGGTTCTCATTATTTTAAATGTCATTGCACTTTATTTTATGCCATATCTTGTTTGGTTAATGGCTAGTGGATTCTCAGGTGATGCCAGATTCGATTTAACAGTTTTGTTTGGTCGTATTGCTTTCCCGTATATTTTCTTTATTTCGCTCGCTGCTCTTTTATCAGGAGTGTTGAATTCAGTAAAAAGATTCATGGCCGCTGCTGCCGCACCTATACTTCTTAACTTATGTTTTATTGTTGCGCTGTTTTTAGCCAGTAGAGCTGGCTGGAATATTGGATTAACTCTTTCATGGAGTGTGCCTTTAGCCGGTATTGGGCAATTTGTATTTCTTTGGATTGCTGCCCATAGGGCAGGATTTACCTTGATACCGCGTCTGCCACGCCTAACGCCAGAATTGCGCAGGTTAGCNGCAATTGCTGCCCCAGTGGCACTAGCCGGTGGGGTGGTTCAAGTTAATTTACTTGTAGGAAGACAAATAGCCAGTTATTTTGATGGTGCAAACGCGTGGCTATATTACGCGGACCGACTTTATCAATTACCACTCGGAGTGGTTGGAATTGCAGTCGGAATTGTTTTATTGCCAGACCTTTCAAGAAAGCTTGGTGCCGGAGATGCTCGCGGTGGAGGAGAGTCGTTTAATAGNGCAATGGAGTTTTCGCTTCTACTTACGATACCATCTGCAGTTGCGCTTTTGATTATACCGTCTGCAATAATTTCAGTAATATTTGAACGTGGCGCGTTTAGTGAACTAGATACATCGGCGACGGCAATGGCNACTGCTATTTATGGCTTAGGTCTACCAGCTTTTGTATTACAAAAAATTTATCAACCCTTATTTTTTGCTCGTGAAGACACTAGGTCACCGTTTTACTTTGCTTTGGTNGCCCTAGTTGTAAATGCTGNGGTCGCCGTGAGTTTGCGTCCCTATTTTGGGTTTTTGTCAGCTGCTTATGGGGCTACTTTTGCTGGTTGGGCCATGCTNGTGTGTCTGTGGTGGGGTAGCCGAAGNTTTGGANNTTCNGCATACATAGAAGANNCACTTAAAGCGAAGATTTGGCGAATTGTTCTNGCAAGTTTCATGATGGGTGCTTGTATCTGGTTAACAACCTATTTGCTGAGTCCTCTTTTACAATTATCAGGGTATCGCGTTTTTACTTTGATTTTGATTATAACTTTGGGTGTTTTAAGTTATTTTATATTTTGTCGATTACTTGGAGTATTCACATTTACTGAATTAAAAAAGAAAGTAGGCCTTTAGTNCCTTCGATCTTTTAATTTTTTAATAATTACGGATATACCAGCAGGATAAAGAAAAGCNGTACATACAAAACCCATGACTACTGCACTTAATTCGGCGACCCAAAGAGCNGGTCCATTTTGAAAAAAAGCAAAAATAATGTTAATAAACATTAAAATAGAGAGCAGGCGAAATGCTTGTAATTGCTGATTTAAACTCCCATTAGACCTTCCAAAAAGTACAAACGTAAAAGCCCCAATTAGTCCGTACGCAGCTGGAAAGCTCCCAAATAGTGGGAAACTGTCATTTGTAAAAAAAGAGTAACCTAAGGCTGCAAACACTGAAGAACTAAAAAATATCAGAATAATTGCAAAACTTCCGAGAACCTCCGATAGGAATTTTCCCAATGCAAGCGTCACAACACCAGCAAAGACAGCTTGCAGTAAAGAGCCATGCACAAAAGGGTAGGTAATTAGTCTTAAAAATAGCTCGGGCACCCAGATACCGGCTAACAAAGAACGTTGAAATATCTCAGGTAAAAATGCAACTTGTCTGATTAAAGCAATACGTGATTCAGAACTACCCCAAAACCTGGCTTCTGCGCCCGTGATGTAAAACTCTCCAAGGGTTAATATTAAAACCAATACAATTACTGGGGCCGGCAAATGATTTATCACTGGTTTTGTAGGATCTGACATTGGTCGCTTCCTTGACGGCTTCCGTGATGTTGAGTAGTCGATACTGCAAGTAAATTCTAGAGCTGAGGCTTCAATGACACAAAGTTTTACCCCACGTGTTTTTTCAGGTATTCAGCCGTCTGGAGGCCTAACTCTAGGCAATTATCTTGGTGCAATTAAACGATTTGTTGATATGCAGGATGATGGTCGCTTTGAGACGGTATATTGTATGGTAGACCTTCACGCAATTACCGTGTGGCAAGACCCACAAGATTTACGCCGTAATACACGAGAACTCTGCGCAGGGTTTATTGCGGCAGGTATTGATCCTACAAAATCTATTTTATTTAACCAAAGTCAGGTTCCTGAACATGCTCAGCTCGCCTGGGTTTTCAATTGCGTTGCACGTATGGGTTGGATGATGCGAATGACACAGTGGAAAGATAAGGCTGGAAAAAATACTGAGAATGCATCTCTAGGTTTATTTGGTTATCCAGCTCTCATGGCGGCGGATATTTTGATATATCACGCCACACATGTACCCGTGGGCGAAGATCAAAAGCAACATTTGGAGTTGACGCGTGATATTGCTACAAAATTTAATAATGACTTTGGTGTGAATTTTTTTCCAATTACCGAACCTGTAATAGAAGGTGCAGCTACACGTGTAATGAGTCTGCGGGACGGAACGAAGAAAATGTCAAAATCAGACCCGAGTGATATGAGCCGACTGAATATGACTGATAATACAGATGCCTTAGCAAAAAAAATAAAAAAAGCAAAAACGGACGCTGATCCGTTGCCGGATAATTTGGAAGGATTGACTGGGAGACCAGAAGCTCGAAATTTGGTCAATATTTATGCTGCCCTCAATGATACAACCCCTCAACAGGTGATCGATGAATTTGCAGGGCAACAATTTGGAAATTTTAAACCAAAACTTGCAGATTTGGTGGTAGCAAAACTCTCNCCGATNTCTNGTGAAATGTCACGTCTTATGAATGAACCTGGTGAAATTGATAAGATTTTAATGCGTGGNGCTCACCGTGGCCGTGAATTAGCGGTGCCCATATTNCAAAAAACGTATGATATTGTGGGCATGTTACGGTGATCAAAGTAAGCATGAGCTAATTTAGCTATTTTTAACATTATGNTGTAATTTTTGGGGAAGNTAGCTTGGNAAGCATGATAGCTGAAAATGGAGGTCAAGAATGCGCAAGTTTTTAGTTATTTTAGANAATTCTACAGAATGTTTGAATGCAATGAGATTTGCTGCAATGCGNGCTGAGAAAACTGGAGCTTGCGTTGAAATACTGGCTGTAATTCCACCGGAGGAGTTTAATCACTGGATTGGCGTTGGTGAAGTTATGCGTGAAGANGCACGAGATCGTATAAATGCCCATTTTGAAATATTTGGAAAATGGATGCGTGATAAACATAAAGTAGATCCTGAACTTGTCATTCGAGANGGTAAAATTGTTACAGAAATACTTGCACAGATTAAAGAAGATCAAGAGGTAGATATTTTAGTATTGGGTGCAGGAATCGATCGAAAAGGTCCTGGCCCAATAGTGACACAGTTATCTAAAGCCTCTGGAAGCTCAGAAGTTCCTATTGTTATAGTCCCGGGTAGTTTGAGCAAAGAACAGCTTGAAGCNATTGTATGATTAATTAACTTTAAATCGAGNGGTTAGAAGAGTTCTAAAACTTGACATTTTAGATACAACAACCCATGTTNAANAANCAAATNCNGGAGACGAAAACGATGTTTATTCAGACTGAAAGTACACCNAACCCGGCCACATTGAAGTTCCTGCCTGGTCAATCGGTCATGGAAATTGGGACAGCGGATTTCCCGTCTACTGAATCAGCGAGTGCGAGCCCTTTGGCAGAACGTTTATTTGCCGTTGATGGGACAGAAGGAGTGTTTTTAGGAGCTGACTTTGTGACCATCACAAAAGCAGAAACAGTTGATTGGGATCACATAAAACCTGCTNTNCTTGGNGCNATTATGGAACATTTNCAATCTGGAGCACCAGTNATTNTAGACGGNCAAAAAACGGTTGCCGCAANTGGAGATTATGAGGCNGCNGATGAACCGATCGTNNTCCAAATAAAAGAATTACTTGATACGAGAGTGCGNCCAGCTGTGGCTCAAGATGGNGGTGATATAACTTTNCACGGGTTTGANCGTGGCGTAGTNTANTTGCANATGCAAGGNGCGTGCGCTGGNTGNCCATCTTCCACACTCACATTGAAAATGGGTATAGAAAACCTTCTACGACACTATATACCAGAGGTGGTCGAAGTGCGTCCGGTTGCAGCTTAGACTGCAAGGCTCACTCGGCCACTCATTTTAATTCCGTTGTACGAATGTAGTTTATCTTCAGCTGAAATGGCACAGATACATAAAGANGCCTTTGTACTNGAAAGGCCATGGACAGCTGAAGAGTTTGACAATCTTGCAGCCCAATCCANCATTAAAATACTTAGCGTTGCTGACTGNTTTGTTTTTGGNCGTCTGACTTTAGATGAATTAGAAATTTTGACAGTTGCCTGTTCACCGTCGGAGCAGAGGCAGGGATATGCCTTTNTGTTGATGATGGAATTGCTATCACTTACAAAAAAAGAAGGCGGGCATAGTGTTTTTCTTGAAGTTGCAGCCGATAATATAGCTGCTAGGGCTCTTTATCGCCGGCTTGGTTTCGACCAGGTTGGTTGCCGAAAAAATTACTATAAGCGCGGAAATGGATTAAGCTGTGATGCTTTCCTCCTTGAAAAGTCCTTAATTTGAATATTTAAAGGCTAAAATAGATGTGCTCCCCAACGTTTATTTAAAAATTTTTACCTTTTTTAAATTTTGCTATTGACCCCACCTTGGCACAGCAGGCTAACTTGTGCATGATCAGATTATCTGAACGTTCACGGCCCAAGGGATTCTTTTCGCCGGGCTTTTATTATAAATGGGGGATACCAATGACTTTTATGAAATCTTTTCTCAGCAGTGCAGCTGCGTTAGCGATTAGTGCCAGCGCTTCTCTTGCTGAGCCTGCTATCATTTTTGACCTAGGTGGTAAATTTGACAAATCTTTTAATGAAGCTGCCTTTACAGGTGCGCAGCGTTGGGCCGATGAAACTGGTGGTTCTTTCCGTGAGATTGAACTTCAAAATGAAGCCCAAAGAGAGCAAGCTTTACGCCGGTTTGCCGAAGCTGGATCAAATCCAATAGTTATGGCGGGTTTTGCATTTGCCGACTCGCTGAGTAAGGTGGCAGCTGACTACCCAGACACAAAATTTGCTGTTATTGATGTTAACTGGCTGAGTATGCCAAATGTTCGTGGTATTGGTTTCAATGAACACGAGGGCTCGTATCTTGTCGGTATGTTAGCTGCACAAGCTTCCAAAACAGGAACAGTTGGCTTTGTTGGTGGGATGGATATACCGTTAATTCGTCGATTTGGATGTGGTTATGCGCAAGGTGTAAAAGCAGTAAATCCGAATGCGACAGTTATTGCTAATATGACTGGAACAACACCTGCCGCTTGGAATGATCCGGTAAAAGGATCTGAACTTACAAAAGCACAAATCAGTCAGGGTGCTGACGTCGTGTTCGCAGCTGCTGGTGGTACTGGAGTTGGCGTTTTGCAGACGGCAGCCGACGAAGGCATTTTATCTATTGGTGTTGATAGCAACCAAAACTATATGCATCCTGGTAAAGTTCTAACGTCAATGTTGAAGCGCGTTGATAATGCTGTTTATGATGCATTTACACAGGGTGATAACCTAGAGACTGGTAACTTCCAGATGGGTATTGCAAACGGCGGTGTTGGTTATTCGCTNGANGAGCACAACGCATCATTGGTGAGTGCTGANATGCAGGCTAAGGTTGATGCGGCTGCGGCCTCAATNACAAGTGGTTCTATGAAAGTTCACAATTATACCGACGATGAGACCTGCTCAGCAGTGTCATTNTAATCTTAGCTTCTAAGGCTAATTAAATTGGGGCGTACCAAGCTTTTGGTGCGCCCTTCTAAATNNAGGTATATTTATGGACAAACACCCTGCCATTGAACTTAAAGGTATTTCAAAAGCCTTTGGACCAGTGCAAGCCAATAAAGATATCTCTATTCGTGTAATGCCTGGAACCATTCATGGAATCATTGGTGAAAATGGTGCNGGCAAATCTACTCTGATGTCNATACTCTATGGGTTTTACAAGGCTGATGCTGGCGAAATTTTTATCAATAACGAAAAGTCTTTGATCCCGGACAGCCAAGCTGCAATCTCTGCTGGTATNGGTATGGTGTTTCAGCACTTCAAGNTAGTTGAAAATTTTACNGTGCTTGAAAACGTTGTCCTAGGTGCTGAAAGTGGAGCATTTTTGCAACCCTCTTTACAAAGGGCTCGTGCTGAACTTTCTGATTTAGCNGCGGAATATGANTTAAATGTAGAGCCTGATGCCGTGATTGAAGAGATTGGCGTAGGCATGCAGCAAAGGGTTGAAATACTAAAAGCACTNTATCGAAAGGCTAATATTTTAATATTAGACGAGCCAACAGGCGTTCTTACTCCAGCAGAGTCAAGTCAACTTTTTCGTATANTAGGACGGCTTCGTGATGAAGGTAAAACTATTATTTTGATAACNCATAAGTTGCGTGAAATTATGGATATTACCGACACTGTGAGTGTTATGCGGCAGGGTGAGATGACNGCGACAGTAAGGACGAGTGAAACTAGCCCCGAAAATTTGGCTGAANTGATGGTAGGGCGTAAAGTTTTATTGCGGGTAGACAAGGCGGTGGCTAAACCTAAAAACCNGGTATTAGAAGTATCTGNTTTGAACGTTGTAGATGAAAAGGGTGTGCAGCGTCTTAAAAACGTNAGCCTNAACGTTCGTGCAGGNGAAATATTNGGGATTGCTGGTGTCGCNGGAAATGGTCAGTCGGAACTTCTAGCNGTTTTGGGTGGTTATCAAGCTGCGACAGGGTCTGTCCNTGTAAATGGAGCTGAGATCGACCTAACTGGATCTTTTAGTGANGGACAATCCCGCCGAGCCAGAGGCATCGCTCACGTGCCAGAAGATCGTCAGCGAGAAGGCTTGATCATGGATTTCATGGCTTGGGAAAATGCCATTTTTGGATACCACAGAGATCCTACCCATAAGTCAAATCGTTTTTTTATGGANAATATCGCAATCCGTGAAGAAACTGCAGCTAAAATGAACCGCTTTGATGTGCGCCCACCGAACCCAAATTTAACAGCTAAAAATTTCTCTGGTGGAAATCAACAAAAGATAGTTTTATCTCGTGAGATAGAGCGCAACCCAGATTTGCTNTTGGTTGGCCAACCCACACGAGGGGTAGACATTGGGGCAATAGAGTTCATTCATCAGCAAATCGTATCTTTGCGTGACAGGGGTAAAGCTATCTTGTTAATTTCAGTTGAATTGGANGAAATTTTATCTTTGGCTGATCGAGTTGCAGTTATGTTTGANGGTCAAATTATGGGTGAGCGTGATCCAGCTAAAACTAGTGAAAAGGAGCTGGGGCTCTTAATGGCAGGTATGACGACTGAGGCAATAACATGAATTTGATCTCAAATCTTAAAAGAATATCTGGAGCTTTTTGATGGATATAATGCCAAAATGGGTTGATGTNGTTGTAGTTCCGATGTTNTCGTTGGTTTTAGCCGCACTTTTATCGGCGATGCTCATACTAGCAATTGGAGAAAGTCCACTTGAGGCATTAAAGTTAATGGTAGAGGGTACTCTTCTGCGTTCTGCTGGTTGGGGCTACATGCTCTATTACACGACAAACTTTATATTTACAGGGTTGGCGGTGTCTGTGGCTTTTCATGCCGCTTTGTTTAACATTGGGGGTGAAGGTCAAGCNATGATTGGTGGCCTTGGTGTNGCTCTGGTGTGTCTTTTTATTCCATGGCCACATTGGAGCCTAGCTATTNTTGGTGCATCAATTGGGGCCGCNATTTTTGGAATGATTTGGGCCGGTTTGCCCGCCTATCTGCAAGCAAAAAGAGGNAGNCACATTGTTATAACAACAATTATGTTTAATTTCATTGCAGCTGGAGTTTTGAATTTTTTTCTAGTTGGTGCCTTGAAAAAAAAAGGTAGTATGGACCCAGCAACAGCAAACTTCCCGGCAACGACNCACCTGCCAACGTTTGAGGATATGGCCCAACTTCTGGGCTTCGAAAAAATGTTTAGGTCAGCTCCTGCAAACGTGAGCTTTTTTCTTGCATTGATGGCTTGTGTTGCTGTGTGGTACCTAATTTGGCGCTCTCCTTTAGGATACGAAATTCGTGCCATAGGTAAATCAGGGCCTGCTGCCCGNTACGCTGGCGTGGGGTCTGTTAAAGTTATAATGATTGCTATGATGATATCTGGTGCCCTTTGTGGCATGATGGCAATTAATACAACTCAGGGTGAGAGTGAACGCCTAATTTTGAACTTTACTGANGGTGCTGGCTTTATAGGTATAGCAGTGGCACTCATGGGACGAAGTCATCCACTTGGTGTATTGCTTGCTGCGTTGTTGTTTGGGTTCCTTTATCAAGGTGGTGCTGAATTAGCTCTTTGGACNAAAATTCCCAGAGAAATGATAATTGTTATACAAGCGTTAGTTATATTATTTACTGGTGCCCTAACAATGATGGTTCGAGCNCCGCTCGAGCGTTTATTCGCAGTTGTGCGGAGAGCTTAGAAAATGGATTTCCTGACCCTTCTTCAAGTTCTTGATAGTACACTACGTTTAGCGACCCCTCTTCTGTTGGTCTGTTTGGCGGGACTTTTTTCGGAACGTTCTGGNATTTTTGATATAGGCCTCGAAGGCAAATTACTCGCTGCTGCTTTTGTTTCGGCTGCAGTAGCTTTCGTGACTGGCTCTGTTTGGATTGGGCTTTTGTCTGGTATAGGAGCTTCCGTGGNATTATCGTTANTTCATGGGTTGGCATCCATTACTTTGCGTGGCGATCAAATTATTTCTGGNGTGGCTATAAATTTCTTGGCTGCAGGTCTTACAGTNGTGGTGTCGCAAGCGTGGTTTGGTCAGGGTGGTNGAACTCCACCTCTTACTTCAGGTGGGCGGTTCGAACCTCTAGATTTTCCTGGNACGGTGTCCTCCAAGGAAATGTCTGATGCTGGACCAGTTATGCAGTTATACTCTGAACTGCTGTCGGGTCATTCACTTTTGGTTTATTTCGCTTTGTTTACTGTTCCTTTGTCGTGGTTNATTCTCTATAAGACCCGTTTTGGTTTAAGGTTGCGTGCAGTGGGGGAAAACCCTGCAGCAGTCGATACTGCTGGCATTTCTGTTGTAGGTTTGCGCTATGCGGCTGTTGTAATCGGTGGAGTGTTATGTGGAATTGCTGGGGCTTATATAGCCACGGCCCTGCAGGCTAACTTTACAAAAGACATGTCAGCCGGCCGAGGCTTTATAGCGCTCGCGGCTCTAATTTTTGCGAAATGGCGGCCGTGGTATGCGTTGGGCGCTTGCTTGCTATTTGGGTTTTTCTTTGCAGTCGACAATCGTTTCCAAAATATCCTCCTCCCTGCCTGGTCCTTAAGTGGTGTTCTACTTGTTATTTCCATTGGATTGGCGGGTTATGTATGGCGCAAGAATTTGCTAGATAAAATTGTTTTAGGCGGGTTAGCCTTGGGAGTCGCGCTCATATCATTACTGATTATTTCAAATACTTGGCCCACAGGAATTGGCACAGAAATAAAAATTCCAATAGTTTTTATTCAGTCATTACCTTACATCCTCACGGTTGTAGTACTGGCTGGTTTTGTCGGCAAAGCGATCCCCCCAAGATCGGGAGGCGTACCTTACGTTAAAGAAAAATAGTTCTGGATCTATCCCTAAAATAAAATAGGGACCCTTTTAAAAGCAAAAATAATTATAATGAGGGTANATCCTACTTTTAATTAAAGAACTCTTGCTGCAACCTGCTGTTGCAGCTATGCGGCCACATGAATGTCTATCTACCAATTGCTGAAGTCTCGGTAAACGCTTTTCTTTTGTTAGGGCTTGGCGGCTTTGTTGGGGTTTTATCTGGAATGTTTGGCGTTGGTGGTGGATTTTTGATGACACCACTACTATTTTTCGTCGGAATACCCCCGGCCGTAGCTGTGGCTACNGAAGCAAATCAGATTGTGGCTTCCTCATTTTCGGGTGTCTTGGCACACCTAAAACGTCGTACGGTAGATTTTAAAATGGGTGGCGTACTTTTAATTGGAGGCTTAATTGGTGCGGCTGCGGGTATGCTTGTTTTTAATTATCTCAANGAAGTGGGCCAAGTAGATCTACTAGTTAAGCTTTGCTATGTTGTGTTTTTAGGAATTATTGGCAGCTTAATGTTTTTTGAAAGTTGGCGGGCTCTTAGGAAAGCAAAAAAAGCAGGTATTACAGATTTCCGACATAAGAGAACTTGGGTACACTTGTTGCCCCTTAGAGTGCGGTTTCGTGTTTCAGGTCTTTATATATCCGTAATTCCACCAGTTTTAGTTGGTTTTCTAGTTGGAATATTAGCCGCTATAATGGGAGTAGGTGGTGGTTTTATAATGGTTCCTGCAATGATTTATTTGTTAGGCATGCCAACTAAAGTTGTTGTCGGGACATCTTTGTTCCAGATTATTTTTGTGACTGCCTTCACAACTATGTTGCACGCAACAACTAATTACACCGTTGATATGGTGCTTGCGGTTCTGCTAATTGTGGGTGGCGTCATCGGTGCGCAGTTTGGCACTATGATTGGAGCAAAGCTTAAGGCAGAGCAACTGCGCATCTTGCTCGCAATTATGGTATTAATTGTATGTGCTAAGTTGGCTTATGACTTGATCGTTGAGCCATCTGAGTTGTTTAACCTTAGCTTGGCTGAGGGCCATTAATGCGGACCGTCTACATCTGTTTCGTGATCGTATTGCTCTTGATTTCCCGTACGGCGCTAAGTCAAGAAATAGTACTCGGATTGTCGAAAAATGAAGTTGGGATCACAGCATTTTTTGATGGTTCGGAAATATTAGTTTTTGGAGCAATTAAACCGAACAAAGCTATAGAAACTAATGTCCCAGTTGATGTGATAGTTACAATAGCCAGTCCCCGTCAGCCAGTAACAGCTTGGCGCAAAGAAAAAAAATTTGGGATCTGGGTCAATGTAGATGCAGTCGAAATCGATCTTGCCCCCAATTTTTATGCCGTAGCGACAACTGCCCCTTTTAATCAAGTGGTGAATGCAGTTTCAGACTTACGACACAGTATCTCGGTCGAACGCATGATAAGGTCGGTTGGGGCGCCAATGGAAGTAGATGAACCCAATGAGTTTTCAAAGGCTATAATTCGCATTCGGCAGGACCAAGGCCTCTATCAGACGCTTCCAGGTGCAGTGATATTAAAAGAAAATATGCTATTTTCGACAGCGGTTACCTTACCGTCTAACCTACTCGAGGGTGAATATGTGGCGCGGATTTTCCTTACCAAAGAGGGTGATGTGATCTCGTACCATGAAACTACGATTGACGTTCGTAAAGTCGGTGTTGGTCGTTGGCTTTATAACCTTGCCCATACGCACCCTGCTTTTTACGGCTTGCTTTCTCTCGCCGTTGCCATATTTGCTGGTTGGTTGGCGGCCATGGCTTTCCGGGCTGTTCGTAGTTAAAATTGGTTAAGCTTTATGGTAGGGTATTCACATAGTTAAGCTGCCACTTTCCATTTTTTTCCTGAAGATGAGTTATACTAAAGTTATCTATTTTTTGAGATAAGCACTCATATGCACTTGTACCCAAAGCTCTCTGGACTTGGGTTAGTATGATACCAAAATGGGCTACAGCAATAATCTGGTCGTATTTTTTTGATAAACGATCGACTACGGTTCGTGCCCTTTGTGCAGCCATATTCCAACTTTCGCCGTTGGGCGCCTCTATGTCACCTGGGTTATCCCAGTAGGCACGGCTGAGGATCGGATCAGTTTTTGATACGTCACTAAAATGTTTACCATCCCAGTCGCCAAAATTAAATTCTCTTAAACCAACCTCATTCGAAAGGCGTTTGCGGTCATGCTGCAAAGCGTTAGCGGTTTCAACAGATCGTCGTAAATCTGAAGATACGACAACTGCGGTTTCTGGTAAAAACAGAGCTATGCGATTAATTAACTCGGTATTGGAGAGGTCTACTGCTACATTTCGCCATCCAACAAATGTTTTTTCATGCGTGGGTCCGTGTCTAACCCAATACCAATCTGTCATGTTGGTCGTTTTAGACATTGTGGTATCCCTGCGGTAATAAAAAAAACTTGAGCAGCCACATCAGCAAGACTTTGATTTATCGCGCCCTGATATTTAACAAATTTACGGGACATAGGGTTGTCTGGAACAATCCCATGCCCGACTTCATTACTTACTAAAATTATAGGGCATGGGGATTTTTTGAGAGTATTTATGAATGCTTTCGATTGTTGATCAATGTTAAGCTTTGCTAACATTAAATTTGTGAGCCACATGGTAACACAATCTAATAGTATGATTTCATTAGGTTCTGAGGCCCCTATCGCGCTAATCATATCAAGTGGTTCTTCGCAAGTGATCCAGTCTGGCCCTCGCTGAACTTTATGTGCTGCTATTTTTGTTTTCATTTCATCATCCCATGCCTCAGCAGTTGCAATGTATCGACGGGGTCTGCCAGTTTGGATCACAAGATTTTCGGCAAAGTGTGATTTACCAGATGCGGCTCCGCCAAGAACTAACTGAATTTGTGGAATGTCCAAATTTAAGCTCATAATTTTTTTTATCACGGTGATCCAATCTCCATCTAGGAGCGTAAACAGAGTAAAACAAGCTTTAAATATTCTTGATTAGGAGATTTCGAATGCCATTAGATGCACAGACCGATAATTTTTTGCCACGAACTGCGATGAAGGCCGAAATGTTGGACCCTGATACAGAATTAACGCTTGCATATGCATGGCGTGATGAGCGGTGTGAAAAAAGTTTGCACAGATTGATCAATGCGTATATGCGCCTTGCCGTTTCGCAGGCTGCTAAATTTAAACGATATGGCGTGCCAATGAATGATTTGATCCAAGAAGCAGGGTTGGGTTTGATGAAGGCAGCGGAAAAATTTGATCCGGACCGTGGAGTCCGATTTTCAACGTATGCGGTTTGGTGGATTAAAGCCTCCGTCCAGGAACATGTGATGCGTAATTGGTCGATGGTTCGAACTGGTTCAACAAGCCCACAAAAGTCATTATTTTTCAACATGCGGAGGATACAGGCGAGGCTTGAACGGGATGCGAACAATGCGGGTCAAGATCTTGATAAACATCAAGTCCAGCAATTGATAGCCCAAGACCTAGGCGTTCCGATACACGATGTTGAAATGATGGACGGTCGTCTGTCTGGGTCAGACTTTTCGTTGAATGCAACTCAATCAACTGAGGATGAGGGCCGAGAATGGATTGATACCCTTGAAGATGACAGCGCTCAAGCAGCTGAAACAGTTGAATTTGATCATGACCAAGCTGCTCTTCGTACTTGGTTAATTCANGCAATGGGTGCGCTTAACGATCGAGAAAAATACATTGTTCAAGAAAGAAAGTTGGTTGAATTACCGCGCACTTTAGAAAGTCTGGGCGAAGAGCTGGGTCTATCGAAAGAACGTATAAGGCAGATTGAAGCTGCAGCCTTCAAAAAGATGCGTATTAGTCTTGAAACTGAAGCACCTGAAGCGCATGAGTTTTTTCACTAATCAGNGCACCTTGCGAACCGTCGCTCATCTGCGTAATTATAACGGATGAATGGGAAAAACATACTTCTTATCATCACTGGTGGGATAGCTGCCGTTAAGGTGCCTGAACTCATTAGGCAGATGAAGCAAAAGGGCTTTGATGTAACCCCTTTGTTAACTGGTGCGGCAAAAAATTTTGTGACGCCATTAAGTCTGGCTGCTTTNTCGGGTTCTAAAGTTCACATGGATCTATTTGACCTCAGCGACGAGGTTGAAATGGGGCATATTGAACTATCCCGCTCGGCTGATTTAATTGTGGTGGCTCCNGCAACTGCCAATATAATGGCAAAAATGGCTAATGGTATTTCGGATGATTTGGCCTCGACAGTTCTATTGGCAACAGATACCCCCGTCATGATTGCACCTTCAATGAATGTCCGCATGTGGGATCACGCATCCACCCAACGCAATTTGTCTTCACTTCAAACTGATGGAATTCAGATCGTGGGACCAAATAAGGGTGAAATGGCTTGTGGAGAATACGGTATTGGACGGATGGCCGAAGTGCCAGAGATACTAGATTCTGTGGAACAATTTTTTCAAAGTGGACCTTTATCTGGTAAACATATTTTAATAACTGCTGGGCCAACTCATGAAGCTATTGATCCGATCCGTTATATTTCTAATAGATCGTCTGGAGCGCAGGGAAGAGCTATAGCCACAGCAATAAGAGATTTAGGTGCGCAGGTAAGCTTTGTTACAGGACCAACAGATATGCCGCTACTCCCGGGGGTAGATACTTTTCAGATTGAAACAGCCCATGAAATGCTTGATCAGGTAGAAAACTTATTGCCTGTGGATGGAGCAGTCTTTGCTGCTGCTGTAGGTGATTGGCGGGTTGCAGACATACGCAACGAAAAAATTAAAAANGATAATTNGGGTAACTTCCCTGATTTAAAATTCATAGAAAACCCTGATATCCTATCAATCGTTTCAAACCATGAAAAGCGTCCAAAGCTAGTTGTCGGATTTGCAGCAGAGACTGAGGATTTGATCAAAAACGGAAGTAAAAAACTCTCAAAAAAAGGTTGTGATTGGATCGTTGTTAATGACGTATCTCGTAAAACTGGGGCGATGGGCGGAGTAAATAATACAGTTACGATAATAGATGGATCAGGTACTGAAGCCTGGAAAAAAATGCCAAAAACAGAAGTAGCACACAGACTTGCGAAGCGAATTGCGACTGCGCTAACATGAATCCGATTGTACAGTTTGTCTGGGAGGATGATGCGGATAATTCTTTAGGGCTTCCACTATATGCTACGTCTGGTGCTGCTGGTGCTGACTTAAAGGCCAATCTTGCAAATCGTNTAGACTTAGTTGTAAAGCCGGGCGCTCGGGCGCTCATAAGTACCGGCTTGCGTTTGGCTATTTCCCCTGGTTTTGAGGTGCAAATACGTCCACGGTCTGGTCTGGCGCTGAAGTATGGCATTACTTTGGCGAACTCCCCTGGAACTATTGATTCTGATTATAGAGGTGTTCTGGGAGTAATTCTGTTAAATACTAGTTCAGACAGTTTTAGAGTAAACCATGGAGACAGGATAGCTCAGATGGTGGTCTCACCAATAGTGAAAGCAGATTTTCTTCTAGTTGATGAGCTAAATCAAACAACTCGAGGTCATGGTGGCTTTGGTTCCTCTGGCAAAAATTAATGNTTTTAGTTGGATCAATTTGTGCGACTTTGTGGGTCATTGGCTGGGCTATGAACGCTCCAATTAGGCAAAGACAACTGATGATCTGCACTGTTTTTTTTGTAGTGATTTTAGGACATTTAGTCTTACCAACTGAACATCCCGTACGTATCAATACTGGTGGCTCGTGGCATTTATGGGCTTTGTTGGCGGGTTTTGGTGGATTAGTTTTGATATACCGATTTGGCTTGANNAAAATCCACGTCAGGGCCCAACCTANTGTATCTANCAAAGAACAATATATGTCTGACACGGAATTAGACCGATATGCTCGGCATATAGTTATGCCTGAGATAGGTGGCGTGGGTCAAATGCGGCTTAAAAGTTCAAAGGTTTTAGTTATTGGTGCCGGTGGGCTTGGGGCACCGGCACTTCAGTATCTGGCCGCATCAGGCATTGGAACTATCGGGATTGTTGACGATGACGTTGTGGAATCCTCTAATTTACAAAGACAAATTATTCATTTTGATGCCGACATTGGAAGTTTAAAAGCTGACTCAGCGGCTGAGTCAATTCGAGCTTTGAACCCTTATGTTACGGTTAAAACCTATAAACGAAAATTCGAAACTGATGTTGCTGAGGAATTAATTTCTGAATATGATATCGTANTAGATGGNACAGATAATTTTGACACAAGGTATTTAATAAACAAAGCCTGTGTAATGCAGAAAGTGCCACTGGTGAGTGGTGCACTTTCTCAGTGGGAAGGCCAGGTATCTGTATTTAATTCAAGCCAACATGGCCCGTGTTACGAATGTGTTTTTCCAAAAGCACCATCAACAAATCAGTCAGGTACCTGCGCGGAACTAGGAGTTTTTGCTGCCCTACCAGGTGTAATAGGCAGCTTAATGGCCTGTGAAGCTTTAAAGTACCTTTTAGANGTCGGCAGCCCACTTACCGGGAAACTTGCCATATATAATATTTTAGACGCTGAAACGCGTATAATATCAACAAAACAGCTCAATAATTGTCCTGTTTGCCAAATTTCTTCAACAGATTAAGGTTTTTTTATGATACTACTTGAGACATGGAAGACCCAGTATGGTCTTGCCCCATTTGATAGGATCTTAGACAGTGATTTTTCCCTTGCAATGGATGAAGCGCTCAAGATTGCTCTGGATGGGATTTTNAAAATAGGAGAAAGTCCAGAAACTCCAACCTTCGAAAATACTATAGTTGCTATGGAGGAGGCCGAAACCAAGCTGGAGCAAGTGGCGTCAGTTTTCTATACTCTTTCGGGGTGCGACAGCAATACAGATCGTCAAAAATTACAACGTGAATTTGCTCCAAAACTGTCAGCCTACTCTTCTGCAGTTTCGTCAAACAAAAAATTATTTAAGCGCATTGAGAAGCTGTGGGACTCGCGAAAGTCATTGAAAATCTCTAAAGAACAAGAAAGAGTTTTGATGCTTTCTCACAGAGGTTTTGTGCGGGCTGGTGCTGAACTAAAAGGTAAATCTGCGACNCGTATGANNGAGATAAATTCAAGATTAGCAACCTTAGGAACCATCTTTTCACAAAACCTATTGGCAGACGAGCGGGATTGGTTCTTAAAATTAGCAGAANCGGATCTCNTGGGTTTACCAGANTTTGTTGTTGCNATGGCATGGGCTGCAGGAAAAGAAAAAGGCTCTGATAGGCCTATTGTGACCTTGTCACGCTCATTNATTGTTCCNTTNCTCCAATTTTCTGACTGNCGTGATCTTAGAGAAATTGCCTACAAAGCGTGGACAGCACGCGGTGCAAATCCTGGTGCAACAGATAATCGTGGGATAGCCGCAGAAACTTTGGNGTTACGTCATGAAAAAGCAACTCTTTTGGGTTTTGATTGCTATGCTGATTATAAACTTGTGACTGAAATGGCTAAAACTCCAAAACGTGTGAGAGAATTACTTATGCAGGTCTGGTCTCCAGCAAAAGATTATGCCCAGCGGGACGAAAAAATTTTAGAAAAAATGATGAAAAAAGATGACCTAAAAGGGCCTTTAGAAGCGTGGGACTGGCGGTATTACGCGGAAAAGTGGCGACGTCTTGAGCATGACTTAGACGAAACTGTGCTGAAACCTTATCTCCAATTGGAGCAAATGATTGCGGCGGTCTTTGACTGTGCCTCTCGCCTGTTTGGGTTATCCTTCACCGAAGTATCAATGCCACTTTATCATCCAGATGCGCGTGCGTGGGAAGTAACCCGAGATGGACGTCACTTAGCGCTATTTATTGGTGATTATTTTGCAAGGGGCAGTAAGCGTTCTGGTGCCTGGTGTTCAGCTCTACAAAGCCAACGTAAAAAACCCAGTNTACGTTCNCCAATAGTACTTAATATTTGNAATTTTNCTAAACCTGCTGATGGTAAAGTGGCATTGTTATCCTTTGATGATGCNCGCACCTTATTTCATGAGTTTGGCCATGCATTACATCAAATGCTAAGTGATGTCAGCTANTCCTCTGTTTCTGGAACATCTGTNGCACGTGATTTTGTTGAGTTGCCTAGTCAGCTGTTTGAGCATTGGCTGGAAGTACCTGAGGTACTAAGAAAATTTGCAACTCATGCTGATACTGGGCAGCCAATGCCGCAGGACTTATTGAAAAAAATGTTGGGAGCTGCCACTTTTGATATGGGTTTTCAGACTGTTGAATATATAGCGTCAGCACTAGTAGACTTAACATTTCATGAAGAGCCTTCACCGGATGANCCTATGGTACGACAAGCNGAAATCTTATCTGAAATTGGGATGCCATCGGCAATTGGAATGCGTCATTCTACTCCAAACTTTGCTCACGTATTTGCGGGTGATGGATATTCCAGTGCCTATTACAGCTACATGTGGTCGGAAGTTATGGATGCTGATGCATTTGAGTCTTTTGAGTGTCAGAATGGCGCATTTGACCTGGAACGTGCACAGGCATTGCATGATTGTATACTATCAAAAGGTGGAAGCCAGGANGCAGAACAGCTTTATTTAGCTTTTCGTGGTAGGTTGCCAGACGTTGGCGCTTTGTTAAAAAACCGTGGCCTATCTTAGATCGCTATTCAAAAACTTCATCTGGGTTGATGCCCCATAACGCTGATTTTTGAACCCACCCTTTATAACCACTGGNGGNTATCTTGCACCATTTTATTTTGCAGGAATTTAAACGAGCTATAACATTTTGTTCGAGTTGGGCCTTACTTAAAGATGTTGCTTTTGGTTGTTGCTTTAAATCTAAGATTTCGTCACGGACGATTACCATTCGAGCGCCCGACAATAACGAGTAATGTATCCAGCCCCCCGCACCCTCGAAGTCTAAAACTTTCCGCCAATGCCCATGCTCGGCGATCACTTTCAAAGGCATGTGGCGATGTTTTAAAATCCAGTCAATTCGGTGAGCCAGTGATGGACCCCGACGAACATTGCCCTCGCTAGCTTTAAGGGAAACAAAACGTGGGAGTGGCAGGTTGGTTACACCACCGCGTAAATTTGTATCGGCGCTGGCGACATGAACAATGAACAAGAAACACAAAGCTAAATTTATTATCAACGCAATTTTCATTTTTATTATGCTGCCTAATATCATTAGCATGTCATGCTNTGCATAAAATACACTTGGATTGTGTGGCACGCAAGACTGGAACTTAGAATAAAATAAAGTGCAAATTTAATAATTTTTGATGCGTTATGGATCTTAAANCAGTTTTAAAGGACTATATTTTTTNACAAAGTAAATTAAAAAACTTTCAAGGTCGGTTTTTGTNAAAGGTTAGTCGGCAAAACTAATCATTATTTGGTAGGTTAGGGCAATGTATCGAAGGGNTGTAAAGGAGTCNNGAGGAATGAAAACAAAAGTAAAAGCTTTAATCGTTGGGGGTGGAGCAGTTGGGACTTCAATTGCATATCACCTNGGTAANCGTGGCTGGGATACATTGCTGATTGAGCGTGACGAACTTACTTCTGGATCTACATGGCACGCGGCTGGGCTATTGCCTCTNTTCAATATGTCTTANGCAACGACTCATATTCATAAGTATTCTGTAGATTTTTACAAAAGCTTGGAGGCTGAAACGGGATTAAACGCTGGTTTTGCCGTTGTTGGAAATTTGCGAATGGCTCAAACTGAGGAACGGATGGATGAATACAAATTATATGCGTCCACAGCTGAGACTTGTGGTGTGCCATATAATTTCATGACGCCAGAAGAGATTAAGAAAAAATGGCCGTTGATCAACACTGAAGATTTAAAGGGTGCTCTNTATCACAATACGGACGGTTATATAAATCCAGCCGATGTGACTATGGCTATGGCTAAAGGTGCGCGTCAACTAGGAGTTAAAATTGAGCGAAAATGGCAAGCTGATGCTTTTAATTGGACGGGTACACATTGGGATGTTACCTGCACAAAAATGGTTGAAAAGGGTGGNAATCTAGTATCCTCTGATGAGCAGNTTGTGGTTACAGCTGAACATGTGGTGACTGCTTCNGGCAATCATGCTCAAAGAACAGCAAAAATGCTGGGAATCAAAATTCCAGCTGTTCCAGTTGAGCACCAATTTATTGTCATGGAAAAAGACCCATCACTGGTGGAATACCGTGAATCAGGAAATCTTGAGCATCCTGTCATTCGTGATGCAGATGCACAAAGTTATGTTCGTGAAGAACGGGGNGGTTGGATATTAGGAGTATATGAGAAAGATGCGCCAGCTCGCTTTGAGCATGGTGTGCCCGATAGCTTTCGGGCAGATCTATTCCCACTCGCACTTGAGAGAATTGAAGAGCAGTANATGGCTATGATACATAGGATTCCATCCTGTGCNGANAGNGGTCTTAAGGGNGATTTTAACGGTCCNATTTGNTATACGCCNGATGGAAATCCACTTGTGGGACCTGCCCCCGGNTTGCGTAACATGTGGTTGGCCGAAGGCTTCAGCTTTGGAATAACAGCGGCTGGAGGTACNGGCTATTATATGGCGCAAATGATGGTGGATGGNGAAGCTGAAATTGATATGGCCAGTNTGGATCCTAAACGTTACGGCAGCTGGATGACTACCGAATTTGCCATGAGAAAAAATGAAGAATGTTATGATCATGTGTATGTCCTGCACCACCCCGATGAGGAGCGACCAGCNGCGCGTCCTTTACGTACCNCTCCAGCCTNTGACCGTCAGAGGGAGAGGGGAGCACAATTTGGATGGGTGAACGGCTGGGAGCGTCCTAATTACTTTGGGCCATTAAATGCTGAAGAAGATTTTGATCATAAATCCCGTAGCTTTCGGCGTGGTAATTGGTGGAAATACGCCGTTGAAGAGGCGAAGGCTATACGTGAAGGGGTAGGGCTGGTGGATGCCACGGCGTTTACGAAGCATATAGTGAAGGGACCGGGGGCAACCGCCTTTTTAGACTGGTTTACTTGTAATAAACTTCCCCGGATTGGCAGGATCAACCTCACCTACGCGCTTACGTCTCACGGTACGACTAGAACAGAGTATACAATAGTAAGATTATCAGAAAATGAGTTTTATCTTGTTTCTGCNGGNGCTTGGACGGCTTACGATCAAGACTACTTAAAAAAGTCGATTGAAGACAAAGAATCTGAATTTGGACGAATTGAACTGCAAGATGTCACAACACAATGGGGCGTTTTTGCTATTGCGGGGCCNAAGTCTCGCGATGTGCTCTCTGAGATTATCAATGANCCAGATCCCGTGACAGCGTTATCTAATAAGCGTTTTCCCTGGCTATCTGCTAAGCAAATTGAGCTGGGAATGTGTCCAGTCAATGCTATCCGCGTTGCTTATACCGGTGAGTTAGGTTGGGAATTGCATCATCCAATGGANATGCAAAATTATCTATTTGATTTAATTGAAAACAGTGGAAAACAGCATGGTATGAAGTTAGTGGGGGCTCGCGCTCAGAATTGGCTTAGACAAGAAAAATCATACCGGGCTTTTGGTAATGAGCTTGGTCGAGACGCTACTCCACTGGAAGCAGACTTNCCACGATTTGTGGATTTAACCAAAAACTTTCATGGCAAGGCAGAAATGGAGGCAGCTGGCATCCGTGTTAAATGCTGNACCCTCTTAATTGACGGACCCCTAGATGCNGATCCTTGGGGTCGTGAAGTGCTTTATCANGGGGATGACCGCGTGGGTCGTCTTACGTCNGGCGGNTATTCGGTNCATTTCAAGAAGTCTATTGGCATGGGCTACGTCTCTCCGAAGTTGGCTGTTGCTGGCACAAAGCTCAAGGTAAAAATTCTGGATCAAATGTGGGATTGCACAGTTGTCGAAGATAGCCCTTATGACCCAAAAAATGAGACCATCCGTTTAGATGGCTGAAGTTAATGACTTGGCGATACGAGTATTAAAGAAAAATAAAATCAAGATTNGAACCGGCTGGGACTTAAATCTGATAATGTTTTTGAGTCAAAGNTTGGTTCTTTTCCGACTGCTACATCTGCGATGAATTGTGATGCAGCGGGAGCTGTAAAAAAACCNTANCCNCCNTGNCCTACNGCCCAAATGAAGCTGCTATCGTTNTGTGCTGGNCCCAACACTAAATTTCTGTCTGGCGCAAAGGTGCGCAAGCCTGCCCAAGATGCAACTGGTCGNGTTACNGGCTCAGTGACATAATCTTGATAACGAGCCAAAGCTTCAGCTAGGTCCAACTCATGAGCCCAGGCGTCCATCGGTGGGCTTGGTGTCTCTTCTGCTAAAGACACAATCAAACCGCCAGCATCTGGCTTTGCGTACCAACGCTCACCNGGTCCAAACAGCACNGGCCAGTCTTTCACGTCTAAATTAGACGGTGGTGAAAGTCTGGCAACGCTTCGCCGCATTGGCGTAAGGCCAATTTNAGGAATATTGGCCATCTCTGCNATTTTATCTCCCCAGGCTCCAGCNGCATTAATCAGTANTTTGGNCATAAAGGAGCCTTNATCNGTATCCAGCTGCCAANCNTCAGACATCTTTTTGATCGATTTTACTTCGTGATTTGTCTCAATCTGGCCTCCATTGTCACGGAGTATGNGNGCAAACTTTTGNATCATCATATCTGTATCGATNTCTTGTGCTGTNCCACTTACTGCTGCCCTTAGAACGTCTTTTTCATTCAGAATTGGTACCATNTCCACTGCTTCNCTCATGGAAATTTGGNTGAGGTTCATTTGTTCCAGATCGGACTCATATTGAGTTTCTTCNCCCCGCAAGCACANCAACATAAAACCACGCGGACTTAATACCCCGGATAGGAGGCTATCAAAGTCCTTACGGCCAGCTTTTGCGAGTGCTATTGTAGATGGGCTGCCGTAGTTAACTTCGTAAAGAGCGGCTGACCTTCCAGATGTGTGGTATGCCATATAATTTTCTCGCTCAAGAACAAGGCATGAGCCATACGATGAAAGGCGAGCGGCGCTGGATATACCAGCAATGCCTGCACCAATTACTAAAAAATCCCACATTCAATATGCTTATAAAAAAAAATAAAAGCTTGGAAGTAAAAAAGGAGGCCTTAGACCTCCTTTTCCTTAGTTTCAGATGGTTT
>NZVF01000028.1 GCA_002698165.1 Planktomarina sp.
GGCTGTTTCTGAAGCAGTTGAAAAATTTGTTTCTAAGGGTATTGATAATTCTAAAATCGATGCTCGAATCTTAATGGCTTCAGTACTTAAAGTTAGCCCTCACGAGACTTCCTTTTTATTTAATAAATTTCTTACCGATGAACAAAGAGACCTTTTTTCAAACGCAGTTGAAAGACGTCTAGCTCGGATCCCAGTTTCACATATCTTAGGTTATCGAGACTTTTTTGATCATCGATTTATCGTTACATCCGATGTGTTAGATCCACGTCCAGAAACTGAGCATCTAGTTGAGGAGGCTTTGAAAAAAAACTTTCAAAATGTGTTAGATTTGGGCACTGGATCAGGCTGCGTAATACTTTCTTTACTAGCTAAAAAGGCTGGTTCGAGAGGTCTTGGAGTTGATGTATCAAAAACTGCAATCAATATTGCAGAAAAAAACGCAGTCCAAATGAGCTTGCAAGGCAGAGTGGAGTTTAAAGTTTCTGATTGGTTTAATAATATAAAACCTCAAAAGTTTGATTTAATTGTATCGAATCCACCCTATATCCACCCTGAAAAGATTAAGTTTCTTGAGCCTGAATTGAAGCATGAACCTTTATTGGCGCTAACTGATAATAAAGATGGACTAGATTCATACAGAAACATTGCGCGCGTTGCACCGTCTTTTTTGCAGTCAAGGGGTCACTTAATTCTAGAAATTGGCTTTGATCAGGAATTTGAAGTTACAAAAATCCTTAATTTAAACGGATTTCAAGATATTAAGGTGACACGTGATTTAAATGGTCGTCAAAGAGTAATAACTTGTTACATAAAATAACCATAAATAAACAAATTGTGTTATTTTTTAATTTTTATCTTGCTGAATTCCTTTTAGCATGATTTGTAGTACCCGACGGATAGGCAGTTGTTGCTGTCCCAAATTACAACCCAAACATGACTGATTAAAATTATCGTTTGATCGATCAGTCACCAAATAGGTTTTTTACATTATATGAGATCCTCAAAATCGCGCCCGCGCTCGAAGAATAACCGTAATAACAATAGATCCGCCGCTAATGTGTTGAATCGCGTATTTGATAGTTCTGGCCCGGAGGGCAAGGTACGTGGTACACCTCAGCAGGTCATCGAAAAATATCAACAATTAACCCGCGACTCTCAACTTTCAGGGGATAGAGTTGCTGCAGAAAATTTTCAGCAACACGCCGAACACTATATGCGTCTTCAAGCTGACGCTCAACGCGAAATTGAATTGCGACGAGAACAGCAGGAAAAAGAAAATCGTGAAAAACAAGCCCAGCGTGATCAAGAAAAAAGTGAGCGTCCCGAAAGATTAGAAAATGACGGTCCTGTTATAGGAATTTCTGACCCTGTTGATTTAGGAGGTGCCAAGCAACCTGATCTAGATACAGCTAATAAAAATTCTTCAAAACCAGAGTTAGTACAAAACGTTGAAAATTAGATTTTGATGAAAAAATGTGCAGCCTTCTGATTGTAAGTGGCGATCAGTAGGAAATACTAAAACGTAATTTTTGGCCACTGAAACTCTGCCATCAGAAACTCGAACTGATCCTAAGAAATAAAATTGGTTAATTAGCCAATTCTCGTGCTAATGCACAAAAGCCCTCAAGAGAAATCTCTTCAGCCCGTGCGGTTGGATTAAGTCCTGCATTTTGTATGAGTTTCTCTATATTAGGAGCGGCAGATTTGAGGCTTGAACGTAACATTTTTCGACGTTGGTTAAAGGCCATGGCTACTGTAGCTAATAATAATTTCTCAGGAGCGGGAAAACGGGGAGTTTTTAAGGCTTGGAAATGAACCACTGCTGAGTGTACTTTTGGAGGTGGTGAAAATGATTCTGGCGGCAGTGACATCACAATTTTTGTATCAGCCCTCCATTGGCTTAATATTGAAAGGCGGCCATAAGCTTTACTGCAGGGTAACGCGGTAATTCTTTCGGCTACCTCTTTTTGAAACATTAAAGTCATTGTGCTCCAAAAGGGGGGCCATTGAGTAGGTGTAAGCCATCGTACAAGTAATTCGCTTCCGACATTATAAGGCAAATTACAAACAATACGAACGGGAGCCCGTAAATGTGAATTTGGATCAAAATTTAGAGCATCTACGTTAAATACACTCAATCTTTTGGGATAAACTTTAACAATATCGTTAAGAACGGGTGCACACCTTGGATCTTTTTCAAGTACTATAACTTTGCGGGCACCTTCCGCTAGAAGACTGCGAGTTAAACCACCAGGTCCAGGTCCGATCTCTAAAATATCACAATCGTGTAAAGAACCTGCTAACCGCGCAATTTTCGATGTTAAATTAAGGTCTAGTAAGAAATTCTGTCCTAAAGATTTTTTTGCTGCTAAACGATAATTTAAAATAACATCGCTAAGGGGGGGGAGGGGATCAAGCTGCATTGCGCCGGGATTTTATGATTAAATGAGCAGTTCTTATAGCGTGTACCATTGATTTTTCATTTGCAATTCCCTTGCCAGCAATATCAAATGCCGTGCCGTGATCTGGTGAAGTACGTACTATTGGTAAGCCGAGTGTGACATTAGCCCCACCAAAAAAATCTATCGTTTTTATTGGTATTAACGCCTGATCGTGATACATGCAAAGCGCTACGTCGTAATCGCCCCTTGCTCTTTTATGAAACATTGTATCGGCTGAACTTGGTCCGGAAATTAAAATTCCCTGGGATCTAAGATCGGAAACCCAGGGTCCAATGTGATCTGTATCTTCGGTGCCAATACTTCCGCCCTCGCTAGCGTGCGGATTAAGTCCAGCAACTAAAATTCTTGGATTTTTAATACCGAAATCCTTGATCAAACCTGAGTGGATAATTTTTACCGTAATTTCGAATACTTCTTTTGTGATCGCCTTTGGTACATCGCGAATAGGTATGTGGATTGTCAGAGGGACTACTTTTAGCTCAGGACAAGTTAGCATCATAACTGCCGACTTGACGCCACAGAGGTATGCTAAGTACTCTGTGTGACCAGAAAATTTAAAATTTGTACCAACTTTTAAATTTTTTTTATTGATAGGTGCTGTACAAATTCCTGAAACCTGACCACTTTTTGCAAATTTAGTAGCTTTTTCAATAGAGCTTATTACTCCTTCAGCGTTCTCTGGATCTGCCTGTCCGAGAACTGCTGGATTAGTAAAGTCAATTTGATATACATTTAACCCCGGTGCGATATTGTGTGGAGTTTTTGGTGACCACGCAGCGAAGGGCATGTTGTTTGGTAAGTGCCGGCCATCGCCAAACCATACGACTGGTATTTCGTTACCAATCTTTTTGAGAGCTGCTAAAAAAACTTCCAGCCCCACGCCAGCAGGGTCTCCACATGTTATTGCAAGAGGCAGTCCTTGGGTCATTTTATTATTATTGTTGCATTGGATTTTAATTCAGAAAGATAGCCGTCAGCCAAATTTGTGAGCCGGTCAAGCATGATTTTGTTTTTAATTTCCTCACGTGAAGTAACTGGCAAATTTGCGTAGGTCCTCTCACAAAGCATAATAATAGTACCTTTCTCATCTGACTCACTTGAAAAAATACTTATTTCATTGCTGTCTAAGCTATTTAAACGCTGAAGAATAGCTTGATCAATCTCGCCTGGTTTCTGACTGACGATCGTCATACTCAAGTTGGCATTTCCTGTAACCAGCCCATAAGCATTTTCACAAGCGTCTATGGATTTTGCGGCCAGGTTTAATTGAAATTCATCACCTGTTATTTTTAAATACTTTATTGATACAATTTCTGGTTCTTTTATTGCTATTTCTTCGATATCACGCAACTGAAATAAGACAATTGCATTCTTAACTTCGAGTGGTGGTGTAACGTCACCGGGCCGAAGTCCTAAAATTATTTGACGTAATCCGTTTGGAAGATCTGCAGAGTTTTTCCAAGGAAGGCGTCCACCTACATCACGGGAGTTTGAGANTGATAGCCTAAGTGCNTGNTCAGAAAAAGCATCCACTGATTTTATTTTAACTAACTCTTTTGAAATTTTTCTTGCTGATTCAAGTTGTTCAGATTGTGCGGGCAAAACAATTTCCGTCAGTAAAACTCTCATACCGCCTTTGGGGCTGGCAGATCTAATTGCTCTGTCTATTTCTGCATCAGTGGGTTCNCCGCGNGATGCAAAGCGTTTACGTATTAACTCACGCCAAGTAATTCCCGCTTCAACATANTCGCGAAATGTCTCTGGATCAACACCACCNCNTTCNAGAAGTTTGAAAAGTTGTTCAAGACTCCTGCCAGAGTTCTTAGCAAATTCTTTCATAGAATTCTCTATAACAGNAGGTGTCAGTTGCAAATTTANTTTCTTGGCNGCAGCCATTTTTAGCCNATCATTTATTAATCCTTCACGGCTTTTAATCTCTGGATCCCCAGGTTCATTTAAGAAGCTGAAAAATCTTATGCGTTGTTCTAATTCATATTTGGTNATCGCTGCTTTATCGACGGTTATGATGGTATCAAATAACCCTTGGGCGATGGCGCCGTTTGGGTTAAAAATAATTAAATTTAATATTATAAAATAACGTTGCATAAAAAGTTTTAACATTATTTCCCTTTTTTNATTATATGCCACANTTGTGGAGTTTTGGGATTTTTCGAGTGTTTGAAGAATAGCCAGTTAGTTCGACACTTAAAGTAAAATCTGTCTTGTCGAGAAGAGTAGAGGATGTAGAAAAGCTGCGTGATGTGGATAAATTAACATCCACACATTCATTTTCATATTTTACACCTAATTCCAATTTAGATAGACGCCCAATNTTAGTATCAATCTGTATTTTCGAATTAGATTGCCAGTCTGANGTTAACTGGTANTTCCAGTCAACTGCCACAGAGCTCAATGATTTGTTATTAAGGTCATCTGCATCTTTAGTTAATTCAACATGTGTCGCAGTAAGGTGATGCTGGTCTCTAAGTACATTTAAACTTGTTTCTGATTTAGTTACCGAACCGTTAGGCGTTAGAAGGGCTCTACTAATCAATTGTAATCCGTTTCTTAATTCTAGNTTAGTTGCCAGCAACCAATCNGAAGTTGAACCTGACAAACCAGAAGCAGGTGAAAACTCGGGAAGCCCGTTTAAACGAAAAATACGACCAATTTTCCAATTNAATTTTGTATTAACTTTATTGATGTGTGAACCAGTAATCCCAGCATTTAAACGAGTCCCATGTTCAATCAAGTCCAATCCTGGAGCGCGGTTNAGGCGAAACAAGTTTCCTTCATCAAGTTCTATTTGTGTACTATCCTCATTGGGTACGTTGNCATCATTCATAACCANACCAACAAGCTGTATTCGTGGTTCAATTATTCCNGATCCATTATCATGATTGATTTTAGAGAACGGCCANCGAATCCCCACAGCGGCGGAACCAAAAAAGCGTTTTGCAGATGGGCCTATTTCTGAGTGTTGTTTGACCTTATATTCTGATATCCCGAGGTCATTACTAAAATCTAGAATTAAACCNTTNTGCATTTCCTGACTGTGGTTCCAATTTGCTAAAAGGGAAACACGAGTCGTATCGTAACCGTCAATATCATNGTCAGCATCTAGACTATCTATTGCAAGATCTGAATATCTATAACTGCTTAAAAAGTTTGCCTTTATTCCAACCTCACCTATCAANTTTTTTGGCNGGATTCTTTTTTCAATAATTCCTTCCGTAACAAGGGCGGGTTGTGTAGNGTTACTCTCTCCTTCACGTAATGAATGATAATTTGAAAATTTAAACCCAGAATTTTGATTTCGTTGTGAACGCTGAATATCCATTTTGCTTTTTAATCTATCCACTTGTGCCAAGTCATAATCAAACAAATATGATGGATCGTTTACAGCTTGTAGTTGCAGGTCTAAGTTGTATCCATTTTGAAAATCAAAATTTGCATTACTAAATATGTAAGCGCGCGTATCTGATGGTTTGAGAGTATCCCGAGTCAGAGCGCTGTTNACTTCNAATTCGCCTGATTTAANGAANTGTCGATAGCGAAAATCNAGAGTATTTGTTTTTGGAGAATAAAANGGTGTGAGAGTCAAATCTTTATAGTCACCCANTTTTATAAAATAAGGTATTTTAATNCCAGCGTTTAAAAGAGTGGATGTCTTTAGTTTGGGTACTAAAAAGCCAGAGGCTCTTTTTAGAGTTGGATCTGGAAGTCTCATNAGTGGTAAATAGAGCAAGGGAATATCAAGTACCCTAAGCTGTGAATTTTCAAAATAAATTTGTTTTTCCAGTCGGTCGTGAACAATTTTTTTAGCGCGGATCTGCCAAAGTGGGATGTCATTANTACAAACATGGCATGAAGTTGCCGCAACATNAAAAGCTGTTGANTAACGGCTGCCTTTTTGAGAAATTTTTGANGCGGCTATTTGNACATGTTGNCCCAAAATTATTTTTGCACTGGTTATTATNCCAACNTGTAAATCTTTGGATAACATCGCCTGATGNGCTAAAATTACCGTTTCTGTTTCGTCAGTTAACCGGATTGGNCCTTCGATTTTTAATNTATCATCANNACTGGAGTAAGTTATACTTGTTGCGGTAATTTTTCGGTTTTCNTACCAAATCGTTACNGCCCCTTCAGCTACTAGATCACCTTCTTGGTTTATTTTAATTTCATCAGCAATTAAATTTGTTATTTCTTTAGCTTTTGCGTTGAAGTTACAAATAAAAATAAAAATTAATGTTAGAACTAACCGCATTTAGCCGTCCTCTGTGTGCAACAGGAAAGCAAGTGCAAGACCTATCGCAGCAANTGGTGGAATCCAGGCTGTCCAAACTTCTGGAATTTGCCCATTTTCTCCNAATATTTGTGCGAAATTGCGCAAAAANTATAATCCAAANCCTAATAAAATTGCCATTAGTACCATCAGACTAGTGCGTTTATGCCGTGTATGCCGCATGGTGCAACCTGCNCCNATCATAACAATTGCCGATAAAAACAGAGGTGACATCAATTCCATGTGAAACCAAACAACATGACGTCTCGCCGAGAAGCCAGCCTTTTTGAGTTGTTTAATAAATGTGGGTAGTTGCCAAATTGAAATAGATGCTGGTGTTCCAAAGCTATCTTGGATGTGTCCTTTTGTCAGCTCAGTTGAAATTTTATAATTTGTTTTTTTTGACGCATTTGCTTCTGGGTTACGATTGAGGTCAAGTGGCCANTCTTTTGCATTTATTAAATGCCAGTAGCCGTTTTTGAGAGATGCTGATTGCGCTGAAATACGTCTTATAGCATTTCCAAACTTATCAAAATCTTGAAGAGTTACCTCATACAACTCTGTTCCATCTAAATTAGCATGGAGTGCATGAATGACTGTTTGAATTTGGTTACTCCCTTGACGAAGCCATAATCCATTTGTGGACAGAAAGGATGTATTTACTGGGGTATCTGAAATTTCAGTCATGAAACTTTCATATTTTTTTTCCGTTATAGCCACGATTGGATTAAGCACCATTACGGAAATCAAACCGATCAAGAAAGCCGTCACGATTGGNCCTAGAAGAGAGCGAACAGCTGAACGACCTGCCGCTCGGGCAACTACCAACTCACTGCTTTTAGAAAGTCCCAGAAATAGCATAATACTGCACAATATCATTATTAAGGGAAGCATTTCATGCAGGCTACCTGGTAGGTTTAAAGCTACCGTTTGCATTATTTTTACAAAAGTAACGTCCTGGCCTCGAAATGTGCGGAGGTGTTCAATAAAGTCTAAGATGAAAATTAAAATTAAAAACGCTGCGGTGACGATAGAAAAAGCCATTACGAACCGTTTTGCAAAATAAAGGTGTAATTTCATAGCTATGGATCCCCACTCTTCAAAAGTGGTTGATCCAATTTGAAAAGCAATGCTTGTAAAGATAAAAAACCAAAAAGGATGGGGAGGTAGAGAACCCAAATAGAATTTTCAACTCGGCGCACGTAATCGATGCATAAGCCTTCAATAAATTTCAGGGCGATTAGCCAAAAAACTGCTATTAGAACCTGGCGCCAAATTCCAAATCTGCTAAATGTTCCTGAAATAAGAACTGCATACGCCAGCAAGACACCAAAAATACCTAATAGAGGGCTTGAGAAGCGAAGGTTCAGTGTGAATAGCGCTTCGTGAATTGTGGTATTAATGATTGATCTGCCTTCAATGAGTGATCGTGCTATTTCCAGAGTTGTGTAATGCGAAATGTTTTTTATCTCAGCAACCTTTTGGTTAATGAGATTGCCAATATTGATAACAAAATCATTAAATTTTGTGACTGTAAGTTGCCCTGTTTTGTTATTTAAACTTTGAATGAGACCATCGATCAGTACTAATCGAGGACCATTGTCAGATCTAACCAGAAAGGCTTTTGAGGCGGAATAAGTTAANTTGAACCTTTTGTTTGATGAATCATTTAAAAATACAGACTCAAGTTGTCCATCNGAATTTATTTCTTTTAGATAAAAAGTTATATTCTCACTAGGTGTCAAAAACTTACCCTCTGTTAAGAGGCGTGCTGTGAGGTTTTCGGCCACCTCTAATTGGCGTTCATGTAATTGAAGCTGGCTTACCGGCACCAAAATATTAGTTAAAACTAAATTCATTAGTGACATCAGAATTGCAAATACCCAAACAGGCAAAGAAATTTCCCGAACTGATTTACCAGAAGTTTTTAATATTATNAATTCGCCGTCCGTCGACAAACGGTTCATTACATAAACTACAGCTGCAAAGCCAGCTGCAGGCGTTATTATNGAAATCATCCAAGGTAAAGTTAAAGAAGTAAATTCTAAAAATACTGTCATCGATTGCCCGTTTGCAATCAATTCATCAAACAAACGAACAGCACGATTTACCCAGTAAACCAACACCATAACTAAAGCAAAAAAGCCAAAAAGTGTGATCAGCTGCTTTAGNANGTAAGTATTGATCTTCGACATCTTTTCTCCAAATNGATCGTATTANTNATGATAAATTAATTTGATTAAAACANAAACACGAATCTGGCTAATAATGCATTCTCAAGTTAATGATTGATCAACAAAATATTAAAAGGACACTACATGACACCTCTACCAAAATTTTCTATTATGGAAATGAATTTTGATAATGTAATCAATTCNGAAGGCCATATCATAATTATTGTTCCTGAAGATAGAAAGTTAGATNCTTTCAANAGCAAAATTAACAAACTTATGGAGGGTGCNATTGAGAGAGCTATAAGTTCAAAACACTTCGCTGATTTGAAGGCTGGAAAAATACTATCTCTCTATTATCCAGTTGGTTTAAAGGCTCGTTGCTTAACAATTGCTAAATTAAGTCATAATTCAGTTTTANGNGAAGCAAGAGCCTGTGGTGTTGAAATAGCAAAAGCTGCAAAAGATGATAATATTTTACTTGTTTGCGACAAATTTATAGAAACTGCCCACTTAGTGGAAGGTTTGGCCCTCCGTACTTATAATTATTTGGATCAAAAAACCAATGTTAAGACCCTAATCGCTAATGTGACGGTTATGGTTAANGTNGTNGATCNAAATAAAACTGAAATTAATAANAAANTGGCGGTTCTTAATGGCGTATTCTTTACACGTGATCTTATNAATGCGCCTGCAAATGTACTTACGACATCANATTTTGCACAACAGCTACTAGAGCTTTCTGATATNGGTATCAAAGTTGAGGTCNTNGAGGAACCTGAATTAAAAAAACTGGGTATGCGGACTTTGCTTTGTGTGGGTCAGGGCTCTGATAGTCCTTCCAAAGTGGTGGTTATGCATTGGAACGGCGGTGGTTNGGAGCAGCCATTTGCTTTCGTTGGCAAGGGTGTTGTTTTTGATACAGGTGGAATTTCGTTAAAACCNGCNTCTGGTATGGAAGATATGACAATGGATATGGGCGGCGCAGGCGTCGTNGCTGGTACAATGAAAGCATTAGCTTTGCGTAAAGCGAAANCNAACGTTGTNGGTNTNGTTGGTNTAGTTGAAAACATGCCNTCTGGAAGCGCTACTCGNCCTGGTGATGTNATAAAATCGATGAAAGGTGNCACGGTAGAGGTAATTAATACGGATGCTGAGGGTCGGCTGCTACTGGCCGATATTTTGTGGTATCCCCAAGAGCGTTTTA
>NZVF01000029.1 GCA_002698165.1 Planktomarina sp.
ATGATACCAGCCACATCTACTGGCTGTAATCTTGAAGGATTACTCCAAGCTNCCTCTAATACATNACCCAGACGTTTTGCATAAGCTGCNGCCTCAACAGGATCTTTGNANAGTGCTAATCGTATAAAGGATCCATAGGNTTGNACTGCGTGTTTNGGCACACGACGATTATAATAATATCTGCCTGATCTNCNTAATGTGTACTGAATGTGTGACACGACGGTNCCCCTCGATGGTTAATCTCGAAGGAATTTCANNAAGNTATCATAAAATAGTGGTGCGGTCGGCGGGACTCGAACCCGCACGAGTGTTACCTCACAGCGACCTCAACGCTGCGCGTCTACCAATTCCGCCACGACCGCTTGCCATAGGGATTGATAGTGGCGCATACAGAAACGATCAAAAGGACTCAAGGGCTGTGTGAAAAAATGATGCCGCAAAACCCAAATACTTTGGAGGTGGAATGGAAAAAATCTGCTGGCCTTGTACCTTATGAACAAGCTGTTGAGTGGATGGAAAGGCGTGTAGCACAAATAATTGCAGGAGAAGCTTTAGAAGTAATATGGCTTCTCGAACATCCCCCACTTTACACGGCTGGTACGAGCTCTGATGAAAAGGACCTGATTGATCCAAATCGGTTTCCTGTTTTCAAAGCGCAACGCGGNGGACAGTACACATATCATGGTCCAGGCCAGAGAGTTGTTTACGTAATATTAGATGTGGCAAAGCGGGGACGCGATNTAAGAAAGTTCGTNAAGAACCTTGAGATATGGGTGATCANTACACTTGCAAANTTAAATGTAGTNGGAGAAATCCGANAAGGACGCGTTGGGGTTTGGGTGCANCGTCCAGACTTACCAAAGCTTCCCAGTGGAATTATTGCCGAGCATAAAATTGCGTCAATAGGAATTCGATTACGAAAATGGGTAAGCTTCCATGGAATTTCCATAAACCTTGATCCAAATCTNGAGCACTTTAGTGGCATTATTCCATGCGGGATAGATGGTTTTGGCGTTACATCATTGTCTGATCTTGGACAAAAAGTAACACTGAATGAACTCGATATTATTTTGCGTAAAGAATTTACAAATTTGTTTTAAACAAAATAAAGCAGAATAAATTTTAATTTTTTGGAATTATCTACTTAAGGCAGACATAAAAATATATCACCTCTATCGTGTNAAAATAATTAATTAACGTAGCCAATTGCATTTTATGAAGTCAACTTACCTGCGCCATTTTATCCCATCAAAAAGTCTTCTTCTGACATTGCACTGAACCTTCCACAGGGTTAGGTAATGNANAACACTAATCAANTATTAGAGAGTNTACGATTACTCTCAATAATAAATGCAGGAGAGCCATATGGCCGACGCAGCNGTACAACTAGACGATCACGAAGATAACCGCGGGTTTTTTACACGCTGGTTCATGTCCACTAACCACAAAGACATCGGCATACTTTACCTTCTCACGGGTGGTTTAGCTGGGTTCATTTCGGTCGCCTTTACTGTCTATATGCGCATGGAGCTAATGGAACCTGGGGTCCAATATATGTGCCTGGAAGGGGCTCGTATGACAGCCGCCGCNGCTGGCGATTGTACGCCAAATGGCCACCTGTGGAATGTTTTAATAACAGGTCACGGCATCTTGATGATGTTTTTTGTAGTCATTCCAGCGCTTTTTGGAGGTTTCGGTAACTATTTTATGCCGTTGCAGATCGGCGCACCAGACATGGCCTTTCCNCGAATGAATAATCTTTCTTATTGGATGTACGTTGCAGGTACCACAATGGCCATATTGTCTGTGGTGACGCCTGGCGGAAATGGTCAACCAGGGTCTGGTGTGGGCTGGGTTCTTTANCCACCTCTTTCAGTTAATGAAATGGGAATGTCGATGGATTTTGCAATCTTCGCTGTTCACCTCTCTGGCGCATCGTCTATACTTGGCGCAATAAATATGATCACAACCTTTTTGAACATGCGAGCGCCGGGCATGACGCTGTTTAAAGTGCCGCTATTTTCATGGTCAATTTTTGTAACGTCTTGGTTGATTTTATTGTCACTTCCAGTGCTGGCTGGGGCAATTACAATGCTTTTGACCGATCGAAACTTTGGCACGGCATTCTTCGACCCAGCGGGTGGTGGCGATCCNATCTTATATCAACACATTCTATGGTTTTTTGGCCATCCTGAGGTTTATATCGTAATCCTGCCAGCATTTGGAATCGTATCCCATGTGATTGCTACTTTTTCCAAGAAACCCGTTTTTGGCTACTTACCGATGGTTTGGGCTTTAATAGCAATCGGGGCTTTAGGTTTCGTAGTCTGGGCACATCACATGTACACGGTGGGAATGTCATTAACCCAACAATCTTATTTCATGCTTGCCACAATGGTTATTGCTGTCCCAACAGGCGTCAAGATTTTTTCTTGGATTGCAACAATGTGGGGTGGGTCCATCGAGTTCAAGACNCCNATGCTGTTTGCTGTTGGCTTTGTNTTTATGTTCACCGTGGGTGGAGTAACCGGTATTGTGCTATCCCAGGCAGCTGTGGATAGAGCTTATCACGATACATATTATGTNGTTGCGCATTTTCATTATGTAATGGCAATTGCTGCAGCTTTTGGTATTTTTGCAGGTGTTTACTTTTATTTACCTAAAATGTCCGGTCGGTGGTACAACGAAACGCTCGGGAAAATTCACTTTTGGATGTTCTTNATCGGCACAAATATAACATTCTTTCCTCAGCACTTCCTGGGTCGTCAAGGAATGCCTCGTCGNTACATTGATTATCCCGAAGCATTTGCATATTGGAACTACTGGTCAAGCTGGGGCGCTTTCCTCTCTTTTGCCTCTTTTCTCTTATTCATTGGTCTCATAGCTTGGGCTGTATTTGCTGGACGTCGCGTCCACGCAAATAATCCTTGGAATGAATGGGCAGATACTCTCGAGTGGACAATTCCTTCACCACCTCCAGAGCATACATTCGAAATTTTACCAAAGCAGGAAGAATGGGACAAGAGCCCCTCTCATTGAGATTAATTTTACCAAAAAAAGAGCCTTTAATTAACTTGGGATGGTTCTCTTTATAGAGAAAACTGAATAATTTTATCGCAGTGAAAAATTTAATTTTAGAACTTAAGAAGAGAAATGCCTTATCATTGGTCTAAATTTCCGTCGTCAGTTGACCTTGTTTCTAAATCGAAAGGAAGGGCTGGGTTGTGCCTTCATTTAAGTGCTCATAATTCATTAACATCACAAGGCTTTGTCCAATTCATTGCCATCACTTCAATCATGATGCTAATCCCGATTTTTGCTTTTTTGGGCCACGTATTTTTGTGGATACTAATGGGTACGCTGGGATTGGCTTTGGCAACCATATGGGTAGCCCTGAAAGCAAGCTGGCGTAAAGGCAAAGTTTTTGAAGTGCTGGAAGTTTGGTCAGATCATGTTGAATTAAAGCGTACTAACCCAAACGGAAGCGTACAAAAGTGGACAGCTAATCCCTACTGGACTGAGATAAATGTTATTGAGAAGGATGGACCAGTTCCAAATTATTTAACATTGCGTGGGGGAGGGCGAACTGTTGAAATAGGCTCATTTCTATCCGAAGATGAGCGACCAATTTTAGCTAAAGACTTACACAACGTATTTACTACAGCTGCCCAATCATCATAAATAAGATTCAACTGAGTTGAGACTTGACTGCGCCACCAACCTTACCAAAATCTAACTGCCCAGTATATTTTTCTTTTAAAATTCCCATGACCTTTCCCATGTCACGTATTGAATTAGCACCACATTCAGTAATAGCGAATGCTATAGCCTTTTCAGTCTCATCAGCAGTTAATTGACGCGGCAGAAATTCTTCAATTACAGTTATTTCTAATAACTCTTTCTCAGCTAATTCTAATCGACCGCCCTCCTCGTAAGCGCGAGCGCTCTCCTGACGTTGTTTTACCATTTTGCTTAAAATAATAAGTAAATCACCATCACTGACACCCAGCTCATTTCCACCTGATCGTGCATCGATATCTCGGTCTTTTATCGCAGCATTAATAAGACGTAATGTCATCAACCGGATTGCATCTTTGGCTTTCATTGCCTCTTTAAGTGATGTACTTAATTGATCCCGCAAGCTCATAATGTCGTAATCCCTAAAATCGTTCCGAACGACGTTATATCGCTAGTAAGCCCGATATACAAGAATTACGCATCACTGTAGTACTTGACCCATAGAGCTGTAGACTTTACGAGCTATCCACAAGGCTAGGAATACATCTATGATTACGGCGTCAAAGCAGAACCTGAACGCATGCCTTGTATTAGCTGATGGATCTGTTTTTTGGGGACACGGCTTTGGTGCAACAGGCACCACAGTGGCAGAACTATGTTTCAACACGTCCATGACCGGTTATCAAGAAATTATGACTGACCCCTCTTATTCTGATCAAATAGTAACCTTTACATTTCCTCATGTTGGGAACACTGGGGTGACATCTGAAGACAATGAGGCATCCAAACCACACGCTGCAGGCATGGTAGTTAAATGGGATCCAACTAAAGCTTCAAACTGGCGCGCACAGGGCGAGCTTGCTCTTTGGCTAAAGTCGCATAANCGAATTGCAATTGGGGGAATTGATACCCGAAGATTAACTCGTATAATTCGTCTAAACGGATCCCCGCATGCAGCGCTNTGTTATAGTGAAAAAGGTTTTGATATCGAANANCTTNTTGGACAAGCTCGTCAATTCGNAGGNTTGGAAGGGNTTGATTTAGCNAAAGATGTGACTTGTACAAAGCCCTANAAATGGAAAGAAAAAAANTGGAGTTGGTCTGAAGGATATCGTANCGAAAATGTGCCAAAATATANCGTAGTAGCTATAGATTATGGTNCGAAGCATAATATTTTACGCTGCCTTGCATCGGTTGGATGTGATATTACNGTNTTACCATCATACGCTTCTTTTGAAGAAATCNTTAAATANAATCCTGACGGTATTTTTTTGTCAAATGGGCCNGGCGACCCAGCNGCAACCGGCNCNTACGCNGTTCCAGTTATTAAATCTTTATTAAANGAAACAGAAATTCCCATTTTTGGGATCTGTTTAGGTCACCAAATGCTAGCCTTAGCTCTTGGTGGCAAAACAATAAAAATGAACCATGGCCATCATGGTGCCAATCACCCTGTTAAAGACCTAGAAAATAAAAAGGTTGAAATTACATCTATGAACCATGGNTTTACAGTTGATNGTCAAAGCTTGCCCACTGAAGTTGTAGAAACTCATGTGTCACTGTTTGATGGCTCTAACTGTGGCATTAGATTAAAAGATCGACCTGTTTTTTCTGTTCAGTATCACCCCGAAGCTAGCCCTGGGCCTCAAGATAGTTTNTATTTGTTCAACAAGTTTGCAGAGGCCATGCACACGGCAAGAACTCTACAGCGTTGATCTTTTCAGAAATGGACTGTGCAACAACACAGTCGTTACAGATACAAAGGATCAATCAGTGTTTGCCATTGAAANTCTAATGATATTAGTTATGGGTTAGGTATGAATCTCGAGCAGCTCTATTACATCAAAACCTGGGTCTTTGATCTNGACAACACGTTGTACCCACCGTCGATACGCTTATTTGATCAAATAGAAATAAAAATGCAGAAATTTGTCGCAAATTTTCTTAANATTAGGCCAGCTGAAGCTGATGTATTACGGAAAAAATACTGGCAGAGCCATGGAACTACCCTGGCGGGTATGATGAAANTGCACTCAATGCCACCAGAAGATTTTTTAGAAAAAGTCCATGATATCGACTTTTCAGTTTTANCAAAGTCATCAACACTTGCAGGCTTGATTGCTGCATTACCNGGCCGAAAGATTGTATATACTAATGGTACAGAACCGTATGCTCGTCAGGTTTTAAAAGCGCGAGGCTTAGAAAATGAATTCGAAGCCGTCTACGGAATTGAGCACGCCAATTATCGCCCAAAGCCATTGCAGGAAGCCTTCCAGAAAGTATTTGAACTTGCAAGAATTACTCCAAGCCAATCCGCTATGTTTGAAGATGAATGCCGCAACCTTAAAGTGCCATCACAGCTGGGTATGAAAACAGTTTTTATTTCACCAGAGCAAAAAGTACCAAATTACGTAGATATTACTCATCCCAACCTCGAAATATTTTTATCAAAACTTGTTGAGGTCTGCTTTCCAGAACGATTAAATGCTTTACATNAAAGGCCATGATTAAGAAGACAGACATAATTATTTCTGGTGGTGGACTATCCGGGCTAATTGCCACAGTAGCATTTGGGAGTTCAGGCTACAATGTGCTGTGCGTAGAACCCAATACCTCATTTGAGGAAATCAATTCTAAAGAAAAAGACATACGTACTACTGCCTATTTGCAACCTAGTCAGGCTTTTCTCCAAAAAATTGGAATATGGCCGCTTGTAGCCCATACTTCTACTCCGCTTGATGTTATGAGGATAGCAGACGCCGCTGGAGATAACCTGACCATAAGGGATTTTAATTCATCAGATATTTCTAACACTCCTTTTGGTTGGAATGTTGGAAACTGGGATATGCGTATCGCACTCNTGGATCAAATTGAAAAGTTACCAAATGTAGATTTTAGGTCTGGTGTTTTTGTAAAAAAAATCTTCACACGCAGCACCTGTGCAACTGTAACTCTTAGTGACGAGCTTAGCATCAACGCTAAATTAGTGGTTGCCGCAGANGGCCGTAACAGTTCTATCCGATCAGAAGCTGGTATTGAAGTAAAACAAGTTGATTTCGAACAATCGGCTTTAAGCTTTTCAGTTACCCACGCATTACCTCACAGAAACATCTCAACCGAAGTACACAAAGCGGGNGGGCCGTTTACGTTGGTTCCGTTACCAGATTATAAAGGTCANCCTTCCTCTGCAGTTGTATGGATGGATAGCACAGAAAATATAAATAAAATAAATNCTATGCCCATCGCTGCTTTCAATACGGCAATTACCGAACGATCAGCGGAGGTCTTAGGGAAATTAAACTCTGTTACCAACCGAACCATTTGGCCAATTATTAGCCAATTAGCTCAAAGATTTTATGCTGAACGCATAGCATTTATCGCTGAAACTGCGCATGTGCTCCCTCCTATTGGTGCCCAGGGCTTAAATTTAACGATAGGCGACATCAAAACTCTCTTAGAATTAGTTAATTCCTCATCGCATGATGTTGGAAGTCTCAATGTATTAAAGAAGTACAATAGAATTCGTCAGCCAGTAGCGCAAGCCAAAGTAATTGGTATCGGATGGCTCAATCGAGCGTCGAAAGCGGAAGGACCTGTTGGCTCCAGTGCACGTAAGATGGGCCTAAACCTGATATATAACATCAAACCTTTACGCCAAGCATTAATGCAAATTGGAACTGGGCTACATTAAATAAGACTAAAAATGACTTGGACCACAGCTTTTGTCCTATTAACAAAAATATAAATGCCATCAGTTTGGTAAGCCTATATGGGCCCTGTAAGCCTTTCTTCGCTTAGCAAAACATTCGCCTCGACATCTCCTACCCCTGGNAGAGCCATGATGCGCCGCCGCAATATTCTTTCAAAATCTGAGATGTCGCGCGCTACAACACGAAGGCGATAATCATACAAACCCAAAACATGCTGTATTGTTTGAACCTCAGGTATTGCNGAAGCTGCTCTCTCAAAATCTTCCAATGAAACACGTCCTTTAGTCACCAATTTTATCCCCAGAAAAACTGTNACACCAAACCCCAGAGCTTCNGCGTCTAGATCAATTCGTCGTCCAACNAAAATACCAGCATCTTTCAGACGCTTAATCCGCCGCCAAGTGGCAGGTTGGCTCAACTTCAGTTTACGGCCTATTCTGCCCGCTGAATTTCCGGCATCCAAGGTAAGTTCACGCAAAATTGCAAAATCTAANTTGTCCCAACCAATCATAATGGCAACTCTTCAGATATTTTTAATGTTGTAACATGCATCAATGCTTCAAGTTCTGCTATATGCGGCAAATTTAAAATTTCATCTTGGTATAACCGGCGATAATCTGACATATCTCTCGCTACTATCGATAAACGCACATCCACCCTTCCCAGAAATGTTTGTATTTCGATCACTTGATGAATTTGGCGCGCAGCATTCAAAAAGTCCTGGAATGCTTTTGGATAGGTTTTATCAAGTGTGAAACGGAGGCTCACTTCCACCTCGTAGCCAAGTGCCACCCAATCAATTATTGCATGTTGCCCACGCAATACACCATTTTTCATTANACGATCTAGTCTACGCGAAACAGTCGCTATTTGCGATTTACAATGCTCAGCGACTTCTGAAAGCGGTACCGCTGGGTCAGATTGTAAGAACCGTAAGATACGTCGATCCAGATCATCAAGCATGAATTTTTCATAATATAATAATTAAACGAATACAATTTGATAATATTACTCTCTAAATGATAAATAAAGACTAATAAAATCAAATAAATTTGATATTTATTTGATAGTNATTTGAGAGGATTTTANCATGCGAGTTTACTATGATCGCGATTGCGATGTTAATATAATTAAAGACAAAAAGGTAGCAATATTAGGTTACGGAAGCCAGGGGCATGCACATGCTTTAAACTTACGCGATAGTGGTGCTAAAAACTTAGTAGTTGCACTACGGGATGGTTCTCCATCTGCAAATAAGGCGGAAGGTGAAGGTCTGAANGTTATGGGAATTGCAGAAGCCGCGGCTTGGTGTGACTTAATTATGTTTACAATGCCAGACGAGCTACAGGCTGAAACGTACCGAAAGTATGTTCACGACAATATTAAANAGGGAGCTGCAATAGCATTTGCGCATGGCCTTAACGTTCACTTTGGATTGATTGAACCAAAAAGCGGTGTAGATGTCATAATGATGGCTCCCAAAGGTCCTGGGCATACTGTGCGTGGAGAATACTCNAAAGGAGGNGGNGTTCCTTGTCTTGTTGCTGTGGATAAAGANGCCTCAAGCAAAGCCCTNGAGATTGGCTTATCCTACTGTTCAGCTATCGGTGGCGGACGCTCTGGAATCATTGAAACNAACTTCCGNGAAGAATGTGAAACAGATCTATTTGGAGAGCAAGCAGTTCTATGTGGTGGGTTAGTAGAACTTATACGTATGGGATTCGAAACTCTAGTCGANGCAGGCTATGCTCCAGAAATGGCATACTTCGAATGTTTGCATGAAGTTAAACTAATCGTTGATTTGATCTANGAAGGCGGCATTGCCAATATGAATTACTCAATATCAAATACCGCTGAATATGGTGAATATGTNTCCGGTCCACGTATTTTGCCCTATGACGAAACTAAAGCTAAAATGAAAGCAGTTTTAACCGATATTCAAAATGGTAAATTTGTAAGGGACTTCATGCTCGAAAATGCAGTTGGGCAGCCCTCATTCAAAGCGACGCGACGGATTAATGACGGACATCAAATCGAAGCTACAGGAGAAAAACTTCGAGGTATGATGCCCTGGATTTCAGCAGGTAAAATGGTTGATAANACCAAGAACTAGGCTTTCATAATCGTTTGAGGCACAGTCACTTTTAGGGGCTCAATTACTATATTGGGCCCCTTACCAATTAAGTGTAGGACAATAAAAATGTCATCCCCTGGATTGTTAAATTGGCTCCGTATAAGCTTTATAGCGATTATNTGGGGTGGTGCTTTCATGTTCGTTCGCATTGCTTTAGTTGATTTTCCACCACTCACATTAGCAGCTGGCAGAATTTTGATTGGAGCGGTCTCCCTTTATTTACTCATGCGTCTACGTGGTATTTCTCTACCCACATTCCATGACAGTCGNCTATGGCGCTACATCCTATTAGTGGCNCTGCTGTCTAGCTCAATACCNTTTGCTTTACTAAGTTGGGGCCAGCAGCATGTACCCTCTGCGTTCGCCGGTATGACAATGGCAGCTCTACCAATCTTTGTATTACCNTTAGCTCACTTTTTTGTCCCAGGTGAACAAATTCATACTCGTAAGGTAATTGGTTTTTTAGTCGGGTTTTTGGGAGCAATACTATTAATTGGCACCAGAAATCTTGGAGTTGCAGAAGGTATATTAGAAACAATTGCGCGTATTTCGTGCATAACAGCAGCCTTTTGTTATGCCTGCGGATCTATCGCGACGCGGCAATGCCCACCCGTAAATGAACTGGCACTTTCAACCGCGTCTTTAATACTCGCGGCCCTCATATTAGTTCCAATTGCTCTGATCTTTGATGGANGTCCAAAACAACCAAGTTTAACAGGCCTATTAGCAATCCTTTACCTTGGCCTTATACCTACAGCCCTAGCTTTTATAATAAAAGTTGCAGTAACTCGCAGTGCTGGTCCATCTTTTATGACACTCACAAACTATCAAGTACCNGTATGGTCCGTNGTGTTTGGAAGTTTATTNCTTGGGGAAATGTTGCCTGCAACTTTATTTATTGCACTTGGTTTAATTTTAGTGGGGCTAGCCATTNCTCAAATACATANTCTNAAATCAATATTTAGCANCGAACAGCGGCCCAAAGCTTAAAGGCCTGAACTGTTTCNAGNACATCATGCACCCTCACCAACTGAACGCCTTGGCCAACGGCTGCTAAGGCTACTGCAACCGATCCTGGCATCCTCTTATCAAAATTCTCAGACCCTGAAATTGTGCCAATAAATCGTTTTCGGGACGCGCCAACCAAAATTGAACAACCTAAACTGTGAAACAAAGCCAAACCTCGCAAAAGCGCCAGATTGTGTTCTTGTGTTTTTCCAAACCCAATACCCGGATCAACAATAATTTTAGCGCGGGGTACGCCGCGTGTTACAGCAAACTCAACACTTTTTTCCAAATAATCGTATACGTCGAGAAGTACATTGTCATATTTAGAATTTTGTTGCATTTGTTTTGGATTGGCGGGCGAATGCATGATGCAAAGTGGCACTCCTGATTTTACTGCAACATCCACCATATTTTTATCAAATGAAAGTCCAGATACATCATTGATCCAATCCGCACCGGCCAGCAGGGCTGACTTTGCTACCTCTGATTTACGAGTATCTATTGAGATAGGTAGAGAAGAAATCTGCCGAAAAGCCTGAATTACGGGACGAGTGCGGCTTATCTCTTCGAAAACTTCAACATATTCAGCCCCAGGCCGAGTACTTTCCCCACCAATATCTATAATATCAGCACCATCATTAGTCATTTTTTTAGCATGTGCTTTAGCCATAGAAACAGTATCAAATTTTCCTCCATCAGAAAAGCTATCTGGAGTCGTATTTAAAATACCCATAACGTTAGGGCGGTTCATTTTAATTAAATTGAGATCATTACGTGGATCAATCAATCGTCTCAGACTTTTTTTAGGTATATCCAAGGCAGAGCACACATGGATGGGCTTACCGCGCTGTAAAATTTCAACTTTGCTAAACCGGCACCATCCACCTGCTAGTAAATAATCTCCAAGCTCCTCTATCAGCGGTCTGATATAATTTTTCATATTTTAGCCACATCTACTGCAACTTCTCGCGATATATCCAAATCACCTGTTGGCGTTTCACCTACAAAAACAACCTGCACTGCTTGAATTTCCTTCGCGAACCACTCCACCAAAACAGTTATTTCATTTATACGCATGGGAGACCCATCGACTGCATCTAAGACAATTTTTGATGGTGCCCATACGCTAATCTGGTCGTGCCTCATACCCCAATCAAGTTCAGTTTTGGTACCAACGACCACGCACCTGTCATCATAGCTGGCCAAAACCCAGGCGTTTTGTTCTATAGCGAGCAAGTCAATTCGACGTTGTACCATTTTATGTAGCTTGACTTGGGGTGACAACCCCTCAGGTGCTGCTACGCAAATAACGACAGGATGTGTATTCGCCTCTGCAGCATCTAGCCAATCGAACAGGTGCCTGCCCATAATGACAGAATTTGCCAGAAAAAGTACAATGGGTCGTGGCGTGTCCGCCAATGCGCGGACGTCAGTTTCAGTAGTTTTAGTTCGAACAATCTCTATACCAAGATTACCTGGGCCACGGTCTATTTTTTCAATCCGAACGAAGACCCGTAAAGCTTGAGGTTCCATTAATATACGATCAGCCACGCGCTCTGCCAACGTTTCAAGCAAATTTAGGCGCTCTTCAGAAAGTCCACCTTCGATTGCCTCTGTTACACGGTCATAAGATAAAATCTTATCTACATCATCACAAACCTCACTCGGAGATTTAACTTCAACAACAATATTAAATCTAATACGTTGCGTTGTGCCTCTTTCAGATTGAAACGCGCCAATTTCAACCTCAACAATGTGATCACGCACAGATATTCGATCACAAGGCGCATCTGCGGTAGCTTCGGCTCTATTTATCAAGTTGCCAAAAGCATTGATAATATCAGCTGTCATCGTTTTCTCCTCCCGCCATAAAAATAATGGACAGGACTTTATGACTAAATTTGACCGCTCAACCGGTCAGATATTGCGCATTGAGCTGCAGCAAGTCGAGCAACGGGCACGCGAAATGGTGAACAAGAAACGTAAGTAAATCCATGTTTTCGGATGAAAGAAATAGCTTCTGGATCACCCCCATGCTCCCCACAAATTGATAAAACTATTTCTGGACGAGCAGCACGTCCTCTCTCAGCTCCAATCATTAGGAGTTCGCCAACTCCATCAGTATCCAAAAGGTGGAATGGATCTTCCTCGTATACACCTTGTTGAACGTAAGATGACATAAAGCGACCAGCATCATCGCGAGATAAACCATATGTCATTTGCGTCAGGTCATTTGTACCAAAACTTAAAAATTGAGAGTAATTAGCAATTTCTCCAGCGCGCAAGGTAGCCCTCGGAGTTTCCACCATTACTCCAAGCGAATAGTTAAGACTTTCGCCTCGCTTCACTCGCACTGCAGCCGCCACGGCATCAATTCGACTTTTTACCAACTCTACTTCTCGACACGCCGAAACCAATGGAACCATGATTTCTGGCTCAACAGCAACTCCACTATCAATTGCCGCTTCAAAAATAGCGCGAGCTTGCATATCATAAATTTCAGGAACAGTTATCCCCAACCTAACCCCTCGAAGTCCTAGCATTGGATTATATTCGGACAACTCCGCCACACGTGCCGTCACGTCTGATAATGGCAAATTTAGAGATTCGGCCAAATCATGTAGTCCTATTCGATCGGCTGGTAAAAACTCGTGCAACGGCGGATCCAGCAAACGAATGCAAACCGGACGACCTTCCATAATTTGAAACAGTTTAGTAAAATCAGCCTTTTGCATCGGCAAAAGGCGTTCAAGTGATGCTGCTCGATCTGATTCATTATCTGAAAAAATCATCTCCCGCATAACTGATAGGCGATCTGCCTCAAAAAACATGTGTTCACTCCGACACAATCCAATGCCGTCTGCATGAAAGTTTTTAGCAGTTTGAGCATCTCTTGGAGTATCCGCATTAGCACGTATACCAATATCACGAAATTCATCCGCCCAAGTTAAAAGCGTAGTTACGGTATCATCTAAACCCGCCTCCACGGTCTCAACATTCCCAAGAAGAATTTCTCCCAGCGTTCCATCCACCGTGATTATGTCGCCTGCCCGAAGAATTTGGTTATTTCCTCCNATTATAGTATCATTTAAAACGTCAATACTCATATCGGAAGCGCCAACAACACAGGGCAGGCCAAGACCACGACCGATCACAGCGGCGTGACTTGTGACCCCACCACGTTCAGTAAGAACTGCAACAGCTGCATGCATACCTCGAATGTCCTCTGGACCTGTTTCGCGACGAACCAAAACGGCAGCCTCATCTCGGGCAGCACATGCTTGTGCCTCTGACGCTGTAAACACAATTTTTCCAGTTGCAGCACCTGGACTTGCAGAAATTCCTTTTGCTAGAATAGTGCGTTTAGCTTTTGGTGCTACTTGACGATGTAGTAGCTCTGACAATGTCTTTGGATCGACACGCATCAATGCCTCTTCACGCGAAATTACTCTATCAGTTGCGAGGTCAACAGCTATATGTACAGCGGCACTGGATGAACGAACAATACGAACAGCATCAAGTATCCAAAGCTCGCTATTTTCAATAGTAAATTCGATTTGCATCTCCTCCCGCAGATGCTTGCGTGCCGACATGGAGTACTTCAGAAGTTGNGCAAACACTTCTGGACAGTTTTCTTCTAAGGACGGCCCTCGACCGTCTTTNGTTAGAAAAAGAGTTCCAGNTTGTCGNTCTAAGGCCTCTCGNCCTTGGGATTGCCTCAAATAACGACCATGAATTTCAGAGAGGCCCGTATCTGAAGAGGCAAATTGAATAACGCCCGACCCACATTCACCGCGTCCTACTCCAATTGCCATAGCTTGTACCACCAATCCAAGGCCAGCGTCAGCTGGNGCTCCCTTAGCNTGCCNNAGAAGCCTNGCACTAGTTCCNTCCCAAGCNCGCGCCATTGAACGTAATACATTTGAAAGTTGTTTTTCTACTGATTGCGGAAAGGGTTCTGCAGCNTCATCNGCATATATTTTTAAAGCTGCCTTTACNTCCTNAGTATTGGGCGTNTCAGGATCTTGGAATGCATCNGGNTCAAGTCGCGCCACATGGGTCGCATANGCGTTTATAAATCTTAGGTATAATTTAGCAGCCGACTTTTCACCTAAAGTCTTGGATAAAGCATTAAATTTTTTATCATTCATCCCAATGTTAAGCATAGCTCCTGGACCACCCCAATCTGAACTCATAGAAGATGGTCTGACTGATAGAAGAGGCTTTTTATCAAAGTGTGGTAAAATCAAACTTGGGTCTACTGAATTACCCGTAGCAATTTCATGAACAGCTACAAATGAAAGTGCTACTGTAGTTGGCAAAGGCATATTAAGCCGTATAAGACGCTGTGCACATTTGGCTCTGCCACCATAGGTAGATGAAGTCATCGGAGTGGTATTTGAAATAAGCACAACCGGAGCGTATTTCTGGTCACTTGGCAAAGCAGCATCCTTTTTAGTCTCGAACATTAGCACTCGCTTTTTCAGTTAAGAAAAGTGTTATCAGCCTTCCAGTTTGGTCAAGTCTGCTACAGAAAGACAAGTTGATCTGATGCGACTGAGTAAATTAAGTCGATTGCGGCGAATTAAGTCGTTATCTGCATTAATTTGTACCTTATCAAAAAAGTTATCAATGGGCGTGCGCAGTGTGGCGATAGCAGTCATCGCATTCAAAAAGTTCTGATCATCGATTGCAGGTTTTATAAGAGCGTCGACCTTATCTAAAGCAAAAAACAACGTTTTTTCAAAATCACTTTCTGCAAACTTAAGGTCTGCACCATAGCTGTATTCAACACCATCTTTTTCTTCGGCTTGGTTCAAGATATTATTAGCACGTTTAAAGCCTTGTATTAAATTTTCGCCATCATCTGTATTCAAGGTCAACTGTAGAGCCTTTGCGCGTTTTACTAACAAGTCTAGATCATCGTCACCAGGCATTCCAACACAGGCATCTATCACATCGTAGCGAATACCTTCAGCTCTCAAAAAGCCTTTTAAACGATCATGGAAAAACTCCATCAAATTCGATGCACCTGCACCTGCATCTGCTTTTTTTAGAAGTGGTGCAAGCGGCAGTGCCAGCTTATTCTCTAAAATAATCCGAATTATTCCAAGTGCAGCCCGACGAAGTGCAAATGGGTCCTTCGAACCTGTTGGCCGTTCGTTGATAGCCCAAAAGCCAGTGAGCATGTCTAGTTTATCAGCTAGCGAAACTACAATAGAAACAGCTGAATTTGGCACATCATCTGAAGGACCCAACGGCGAGTAATGTGTTTCGCAAGCGATAGCAATATCGGCGTCCATACCGGCTGCCAAAGCGTAGTAACGGCCCATTAGCCCTTGCAACTCGGGGAACTCATAGACCATCTCAGAACTTAAGTCAGACTTAACTGTGAAAGCTGCTTTTTCAGATATATCAACATCAGCGCCCACTATAGGTGCTAATTCGCGACATAGAGCTGCAATGCGTTCAATCCGATCAAATTGGCTGCCAAGTTTGTTATGGAAGGTCACATCTTTTAAAGAAGTTTGCCATTTTTTCATACCGGCCTTCGCTTCTCGTAGGTCATTTTCCCAGAAGAACTTTGCATCTGCCAATCGTGCTGAGAGTACTTTCTGATTCCCTTTAAGTATGGTTTGACCACCATCTACTGTGTCTACATTTGCAACCGTCACAAAATTCTCAATCCTACCAGTTTTAGGATTAGACACAGAGAAAAACTTTTGATGTTCCTTCATTGAGGTTTTAAGTACCTCAGGTGGCAAATCTAGAAATTTAGGATCAATTCGACCAAGTAACACGACAGGCCATTCCACTAGCCCTGAAATTTCTTCTAAAAGCTCGTCATCTTTAACAATTTGCTGGCCTAGAGCAAAAGCTTGATTAGTTGCCTCCTGCCAAATTAAGGCACTCCGCTCATCTGCGCGTAAAATCACTTTAGCCCGTTTCAGTTTGGTCTCATAATCATCAAAATCTCGGACGCTAAAAGTCTCAGGCGCCATAAAACGATGCCCAGTTGTGGTATTACCAGCCAAAATATTATCAATTTTAACAGGCACTATCTGGCTTTCACCATCCTTTGATAAAATACACAAAATTGATTTAAGTGGCCTGATCCAGCGTAGATTGCCACTGCCCCAACGCATGGATTTTGACCAGGGGAAATTACGAACTGTTAACTCTAGAACCTCTGTTATAATTTCGACTGCAGGACGNCCCGGTTTAGTGATCGTCGCAAAGTAAAACTTTCCTTTTTTTTCATCACGTACTTCAAGGTCTTCTAAACTTACACCAGCTCCCCGCAAAAAACCTTGTATCGCTTTTTCAGGCGCTCCTAATTTGGGCCCTTTGCGTTCTTCCTCGACTGTTAAGCTTGCGTCAGTTAAGTCCGCAACCATCAAGGTTAATCGACGCGGTGTNTGAAAAACCTGTGCGCCAGTGTAGGTAAGCCCTCTTTCTACCATACCATTAGTAATTAACCTNTGGAGGTTGTCTGCTGCCTGGCTTTGCATCCTCGCAGGAATTTCTTCCGAAAAAAGTTCTATCAGGAGATCAGACATTATTGATCCCTTTCTGGACAATTGTCAGATGCTTGCGAACCATCATAAAGTTTGTCACCACATTTATTGATCTGATGCCAAACGAAACCCTGACCATCGTCATATATCGCAACCACACGGTCGATACCAAATTCAAAATTTTCTTTGCCCATATATGCTGTTGCTGCACCTGACTTCAAATCTTCACCGATCTGGTTTGCATCAAAACATCCAAACCAATTTGGCGCATTGCGCGGTTCAGGATCGTCAACGGTAATAAATGCTTCTGGAAAAGTTGTAACGTCTAAAGTCGTTTTAAAACAGGCTCGATATCGAATTGGACTGCTGTCAGCGTCAATAGCATCAAAAGCTATCAAAGGTACTATCTCTTGAGATTTATCTAAAACTGAGGTCAGCGTAACTTCTCCCTCTGAAAATGTGTCATAATAGCCATAAATTTGGGCGTAATAGACTCCTATTCCAAAGGCTGCAGTAACCGTTAAAATACCACCGCTCACAAGTTTTCCACTTAATGCCATCAA